>CP140038.1:309553-619106 GCA_039830035.1 Buchnera aphidicola (Meitanaphis flavogallis)
TTTTTGTTAATTCATTTTTTGCATTAGGTAGTATAATAGTAATATTTGAATTGTAAAATTTATCTATATTTTTAAAATGTTTCACATATCCTAAAAATTGAGATTTCAAATATTTTTTTAAAATTATGATATATTCGAAATCATATTTATTTATAGGAGATAAATAATTTACAATCCAGCCTAAAAATGTAACACCTGCATCTAAAATAGCTTGTTGCGTGAGAATTGCATGATTAATGCATCCTAATTTAATACCTATTACTAAAATTACACTTAATTTTTCTTTTATTACCCAATTTGAAAATGTAATTTTTTCCGATAGAGGCGTATGCCATCCTCCGGCACCTTCTACTAATACATAATTAGATTTTTTTTTTAAGTTATGCAAACCCAGCGATAATTTATCTGTACAAATAGGAATAGAATATTTTTTACTTGCAAGATGAGGACTAATCGATTCAGGAAAAAAAAAGGGATTTACTTCTGAATAAGTTAATTTAATAGTACTAAAACGTTGCAGTAATAGTGCATCACTATTTTTTCCATTATTTTTATTAGATCCAGAAGCAACTGGTTTATATCCAACAGCATGATATCCACTATTTTTGGCTAATATTAATAATAAAATAGTACATATTGTTTTACCTACATTAGTATCTGTGCCAGTTACAAACCAACATTGTTTCATTAATACGTTACTCCAAAAACCATTAATAATTTAATAAATGTTGACATTACCTTAAAATTAAAAAATTAAGAAATAATTTTTTAAAAAATAAAAT
Source organism: Buchnera aphidicola (Meitanaphis flavogallis) (assembly GCA_039830035.1). Taxonomy (NCBI): domain Bacteria; kingdom Pseudomonadati; phylum Pseudomonadota; class Gammaproteobacteria; order Enterobacterales; family Erwiniaceae; genus Buchnera; species Buchnera aphidicola. The sequence continues at coordinate 310,336 of CP140038.1, forward strand.
AATATTTTCATTATTTTAATCGTAATTAATTTTTTAAAGTTATTTTTTAAAAAAAAGACTTAAAACATTAAATTAATAACGATTTTTTAAAAATACATAAAAACTACATGAATAGCAATAATTAAAAATAAATATATTAATCGTCTTTAATAGTTTTAATTATTTTAGTATATTCTTACCTTGATAAATTTCTAGTTCTACCATACTATTAATTTTTTTATATTGACATACTTAGTGTAATGTTTAAAATTAAAATAAAATTATTAAATAAAAATGCATTATTATGAAACGATGATTAAAAATTTTTTTATGAAACTAAATTAAAAAAATTTATCACTATTACTTTAATAATGTATGTCATGTTTTTTTTTGCATCATTTATTTACAATTATTTAAAAATACAAAAAATAAAGATAGTTCTTTTGATTTAAAAAATACTTTGCATAGTTCATTGTAATGCATATGCAAATGATAATTTTAATATTTCACATCAGAATAGAATTCTATTTTTTATTACGATTAAATACAAATGTTGATAACATTATATAATAATTTTTTAAAAATATGAGCGAAATATTTTCTGTGGCAATATATTGTTACTTTAATTTATTAACTATACATATCTAAAAATAAATTATATTTTTTATTGCAAAAATTAACATATTTTTAGAAAATTATTTTTTTGTAATATAATATTTTTTCTTTAATAATTTTATTGCATGTAGAATTTCAATGTTTTAATCATTAAATACCCGCGTTATAATATTGTATTTGTGTCGTATCTTGTATTTTACTTATAATATTTTTTATATATAAATAATTTTTTGAATTAATATAATTATTTTTTGAATTTAATCCTAATTTTTTGAACAAATTTAGATCAGTATTTTTTGTAGGGTTAGGAGTAGTCAGTAGTTTACATCCATAAAAAATAGAATTAGCACCAGCCATAAAACACATTGCTTGAGTTTGTTCGTTCATATTTTCTCGACCAGCCGATAAACGTATATAAGACTTAGGCATCATTATTCGTGTTACTGCAATAGTTTTTATAAAATCAAATATATCTATATCTTCATTATATTCCATTGGTGTCCCTTTTACTTTCACTAACATATTTATAGGTATACTTTCTGGAACTATTGATAAATTAGACAGTTGTATTAGTAATTCTATTCGATCATTAATTTTTTCTCCTAATCCCATGATTCCTCCAGAACATACTTTCATTCCAGACTGTCGTACCACTCTTAAAGTGTTTAATCTATCTTGATAGCTTCTAGTTGTTACAATTTTTTTATAAAAATTTTCTGAAGTATCTAAATTATGATTATAAAAATCTAATCCTGCTTTTGCTAGTTTATTTGCTTGATTTTCATTCAAAGATCCTAAAGTCATACATGTTTCCATTCCTATTTTTTTTACTTCTTTAATAATTTCTTCTAAATATGGTATATCTTGATCTTTAGGGTTTTTCCAAGCTGCTCCCATACAGAATCTTTCAGATCCTGATTTTTTAGCTTCTTTAGCAAACTTCAATATTTGTTTTATGTTCAATAATTTTTCTTTTTTTACATTGGTTTTGTATCTAGCACTTTGAGGGCAATATTTACAATCTTCCGGACATGAACCTGTCTTAATTGATAATAAAGTACTAATTTGAACTTCATTTGGATTAAAATTTTTGCGATGAATGGTTTGAGCAAAAAACAAAAGATCAAGAAATGGTAAATCAAATAATAATTTCACTTTTTTAAAATCCCATCTTTTTTTCATTATTAATTCCAAAAATTGTTTATTTAAATAAATAAAAGTTTATAATTGTAATTTCATTTTTTAATAATATTTTATGAATAAATCTGATATAAATTTTGATCAACAACATATTTGGCATCCTTATAGTTCTATGATTAATCCGTTACCTTGTTATTTAGTAAAATCAGCTCAAGGAGTTTTTTTAAATTTAAGTAATGGTCAGAAATTGATTGATGGAATGTCTTCATGGTGGGCGGTTATTCATGGATATAACCATCCTAGATTAAATCGTGCATTAAAAAATCAAATAAACCGAATGTCTCATGTTATGTTTGGTGGTATTACACATCATCCAGCTATTTCATTGTGCAGAAATCTTATAAAGATTACTCCAAAAAACTTAAATTGTATTTTTTTGTCAGATTCAGGTTCTGTAGCTATCGAAGTAGCAATAAAAATGGTATTACAATATTGGAAATCATTAGGTAAAAACAAAATTAAGTTTTTAACTATAAAAAATGGGTATCACGGCGATACATTTTCTGCTATTTCAGTATGTGATCCAAATAATTCTTTTCATAATTTATATAGTAATTTTTTTCCAAAAAATTTATTTTCCGATGCTCCTAAATGTTCATTTTACAATAAATGGGATGAACAAGATATATATTCGTTTAATAATTTTATAGAAAAATATAAAGATGTCATTGCAGCTGTTATTTTAGAACCTATTGTACAAAGTATAGGTAGTATGAATTTTTATCACCCAACGTTCTTAAAGAAAGTAAGGTTATTATGTAATACATTTGAAATTCCATTAATTTTAGATGAAATTGCTACAGGATTTTGTAGAACTGGAAAATTTTTTGCTTTTGAACATGCAAATATCGTTCCAGATATTCTGTGTATTGGAAAAGCTATAACAGGAGGAACTATAACTTTATCTGCAACATTAACGACAAAAAAAATTGCAACAACTATTAGTAAGAATAGTATATCAGGGTGTTTCATGCATGGTCCTACATTTATGGCTAATCCGTTAGCATGTGCAGTAGCAAATGAAAATATAAAAATGCTTCAAGAAAATAGATGGAAAGTACAAATTAAAAATATTGAAAAATGTTTCCGTTTAAACTTATTACCTTTACGCAGTCATCCTGAAGTGAATGATGTTCGCATTTTAGGTGCTATTGGAGTTGTTGAATGTATGCATATTATAAATGTTGCATATATGCAAAAATTTTTTGTAAAAAATGGCGTATGGATTAGACCATTTAAAAAAATTATTTATCTTATTCCATCTTACATTATTGACGAAAATTCTTTAAAACAACTTATACACGTTATTTCTATTGCATTAGATCATAAAAATTTTTTTATACGATAAAATACATTTTTGTTTTATTATAAATGTTAATAATATTAATTTTTTTATTCATTACATTTTATAGATAGATATCCATATAGGTCTATTTCCAGTAGGATATCTATTTTTAAATGTTAATAATCCTGTTTTAGAACGTACATTATAAACACTAATACTATTTGATTTTTCTCCAGCAACAATTAAAATTTTTCCAGTTGTATCGATGCAAAATGATCTTGGTTGTATTTCTGTTTGAATATATCCAATGATTTTTATATTGTTAATATCTTTATCATTTTTTATAATTGCAATACTACTATTACTTCTATTAGAAGCATATAAATATTTTTCACATAGAGAAATATGAAGATCTGACGACCATGCGCAGTGTATAAATTCATGTGATATGACATTGATATTTTTTAAAAATGTAATGATATTACATGAATTATTTACATTCCATATACTTATAGTCCCATTTAACTCATTGATGCTAAATAAACGATTGATACTTTTTTGAAAAATCATATGTCTTGGACCAGAATTGTTTTTTACTGATATAAATTTTAATTGATTTTCTAATAGTACTCCTGAATTTGTAAAATTATATAAATAAATTCGATCACTTTTAAGAGATGATACGAACAAATTTTTATTGTTATGATGCATTAATGATGCATGACATCCTTTTATTTCATGTATAGTTTGTATAATAGGTTGAGGAATTCCATATGAGTTAATTGGAGAAATATTTATGCAGTTAAAATGATAAGAACTAGAAAACAAATATTTTTCAGTTTTATCTATTTCAAAATGATTAATACTACAAAAAATATTAGAACATCCTATTTGTGTCAACGTACCATTGGTTTCAATTTGATATACATAAATAGAAAATTTAGGACGTATTCCTAAATATAAACGTTTTGTATTTTTTACGATAAGAATAGGTTGAGGTTCACCATCAACTTTTAAGACTTGAATTAAGTTTAGAGACCAATCAGAATGTATTTCCCATACTTCTATTTGTTGACTGTTTGCGCTAGAGACATAAAGTATTTGTTTCATGCATCAATTCCTAATTGAAAATGACAGATAATATATGTACATTATGTGTCAACTAATATCAAAAATGTTACTCATTTATGATGTAATATTTTAAGTTATAATATATTTTGATTACGAAAAATTTTATATTTTCAAAAATATAAAATTTAAAAAAATTATATACTATATTGGTAATATTTTAATATTTCTTTAATACAAATTGGATTTATAAAACATAATGTAGTTTTTTAATAAAAAATAAATTAAAGTACATATAAAAGTTAATATACACAATAGAGTACTATTAGAATAACAAGTAAAGAGCACAAATATAGTATAAACTTATCAATTAAAAAATTGTACGTATAATGTATATGTAAATATTTATTTAAAAACAGTTAAAATAAATAATTAATAACATATATTCTATAATTTTAAACTTATTTATTTTATACTTAGTATTTTAATATGTATTATGTTTTACTTATAAAATGTATTTTAAAGTTGCATTATCTATTTATCTTTATGTTGTGTATTTAAAATATACAATTTTTTATTTTTTTACTTTTCAAATGAAATTATTCAACATGATATATTAGTATTTCATACATTTATATACCATATTTAAATCTTTGTTATACAAAATAAAACATCATATTTAGCATGCATAAAATCAATGTTTATAAAATATTAATTGTTATTTTTATTTATAATTAATTCAAGTTTAGCATGAATTGTATTACTTTTCTCTTGTTAACATACTTTTTAAAAATTTGTAAAATTATTGAATAAACTTTTTAATGTTTATATATTATTTATTTGTTTAGACATTAAGAACGTTTAATTTATACTACAATACTAATAAATGTAGTATTTTATCTTTATTGATTAAAACAATAGAAATAACTTTATATTTTTTATTAATTATAATTCCTATTTCAATTTTAATAAAAAGTTTAGTATTAATTTTTTAAGTTGTCTCTTATATTTAAAACATTAATAATAATATTTCCAATTTTGTGAAAAAATTTTATTACAAGAAATATTTATATGAATTTATTGATTTCGTGTTTTATTGGATTTCGCTATTTTTTTAGTAAATCTAGAACTTTCCTGAACAAATTAACCAACGTATTATCTATTATTAGCATGTCATGCGGAGTATCTGCTGTAATAACTATTATTTCTATTATGAATGGATTTGAAGATGAATTTAAAAATCGTATTTTAAATTTTATTCCTCATATTATTGTTAGTAAAAACAATAATAATATGAATAAATTTAGTATTAATCAACATGACTTGATTTCAAAATATGTAAAAAAAATATCTGAAATAATTATTAGCGACGTTATTATTCAAGGTAATTCTGCAATTTCTATTGGTTCAGTATTATCTATGCACTATCAACAATACAATGTTTTTAAACCTTATTTAAGAAATGATAACTATTTAAAAATTTTAAATAAAAATAACTATGATGCAATAATAGGACAAGGATTAGCAAAAAAATTAAATATTAATATTGGTGATAAATTTGCATTAATTCTTCCGAATTTTCGTCCATTTTTTTCATTTAAAAATATGCCTAATAGACGTATATTCAAAGTAATTGACACTTTTATTACTAATACTGAAATTGACGATTATCAAGTATTAGTAAATCATCAAGATTTATCTAACTTTTTGTGTTATCCAAAAGATCACATTACAGGATTACGATTATGGTTAGAAGATCCATTAGAAATTGATAATTATTTAGAACATTTACATTTATCTGATATAAAAATAAAGAACTGGAAACAAAGTAGAGGTGAATTGTTACAAGCTGCAAAAATAGAAAATTATATGATGATATTTTTGTTTAGTTTAATTGTAATGGTGTCTATATTTGGTTTATTTGTATCTGTTAGTTTATTTATTATGAATAAAGAAAAAGATATTGCTATATTTCAAACATTAGGTTTATCTAAATGTAATATTATGTTAGTTTTTATATTTCAAGGAATGTTAAGTGGTATAATAGGAACATTATTAGGTACAATATTAAGTTTTTTAATTATGAACAAAACAATTGGAATTATGTCTATGATAAAATTATTTTTTCCAAATATTTCATTGCCTTGCATTATTTTTTTTCGTCAAATTATAACAATTGATGTGATATCTATAATATGTATTTTATTATCTACCGTTTATCCTGCTTGGAAAGCAACTACAATATTTCCATCAAGAAGGTTATCTTATGAATAATATAAACTTGTTAAAATGTAGTTCTATATGTAAATATTATCTCAATGGAACAGTAAAAAATTATATTTTAAAAAATATTTCCTTGGTATTAAAAAAAGGCGACATGCTTTCTATAATCGGTGCTTCTGGATCAGGAAAAAGTACTTTTTTGCATATCGTAGGAGGTCTTGATTCCCCTAGTTCAGGAGAAATTTTTTTTTAGGCCAAAATATACATAGTATTTCTAATAAAAAACAATCTATATTAAGAAATTATCATTTAGGTTTTATATATCAACTGCATCATCTACTATCGGATTTTAATGTTATTGAAAACGTTACTTTACCTTTACTTATTCAAAAAAAAAGTAAGTTATTTGCATTTGAAACAGCATATAATGTTTTAAAAAGTGTAGGAATAGAAAAAAAAATTAAAAGCTTTCCTTCAGAATTATCAGGAGGAGAACGACAAAGAGTAGCTATTGCAAGAGCATTAGTTGCGAAACCTAGTCTTGTTATAGCCGATGAACCAACTGGAAACTTAGATAAAAAAAATTCCAATCGAATTTTAGATCTATTTTTTAATCTTAATAGTATACATAAAATTACTTTTTTAATAGTCACCCATGATATGGAATTTTTTAAAAATATACCATTAAAAATGCAATTGAAAACTGGAACGTTATATAAAATAGATTCTTAGAAAGGAAATTATAGAGTGATTTATTTATCTTTGTTAATATCTAGAAAACTTAACATTCAGTTTAAAAAAAATAGTATAAACTATTTAGTTTCTATTGTTGCTAAAATTGGTATATTCTTAGGAGTATTAGTATTAATTATAAGTTTTAGTGCATTAAATGGATTCAAACTTGAATTAAATAATAGAATTTTATCAATACTTCCGCATGGAAAAATTTTACCTACAAAGCATCCATTTCAAAATTGGAAAAAAATTAAAAATTTGTTAAAATTTTCACCCGATATCATATCTATAGTACCATATGTAAGTACTACAGCATTAATAAATCATATAAACGGAATTAAAGGAATTCAACTAAAAGGATTAAACTTTGATAGTGATCATGAACCAAATAATTTATATAAATTTATAAATAAAAAAACATTAAAAAAAATAAAAAAAAATAAATATCAAATTATTCTCGGAAAAAGTATAGCAACATACTTGTCTATTCATAAAGGAGATTGGATAAATATTGCTTTATCTGATAATTATAACTCTTCAATATTATATCCTAAATACGTTTCTTTACAAGTATTAGATTTTTTTAATATAAATAGTAGTTTAGATGATACGTTAGCATTAGTTCCTATTTCGGATTTACAACGATATTTAAATATGCGTTCTAATATTTCAGGATTAGAATTATCTATAAAGAATCCATTTGATGGAAATAAGATTTTTAAAAAAATTCAATATAACTTACCAAATAATTTTATTATTAAAAATTGGATGATAGAATATAATTATATTTATCATGAAATTCAATTAGTAAAAACTATCATTTATTTCACTATGACATTAATTATTATTATTTCTTGTTGTAGTATAGCTTCAATTACTTTATTCAATATATCAAAAAAAATACATAGCATTGCAATATTCAAAACTTTAGGAATAAATAATAATTCGATTAAGTTTATACTGTTAATTTATGGTATAAAATCTATATTTAAAATTGGATTATTATCTGTATTACTAAGCATGATATTATTATTCAATTTTCAGTATTTCGTATATTATATAGAACAATGTTTGGGTTACAAATTAGTACCTAATACTGTTTATTTTATTGATTTTATTCCTATTTCTATTGCTTGTTCAGATATTTTTTTAATATTTTTCATACTTTTTATAACAGGATTTATAACTAGTTATTATCCTGCAAATTATGCTAGTAAAATTGATCCTGCAACAATCTTAAAAAATATTGAATAGATTGCTGCATTAAAATGTACTTAAATGTAAAAATATAGTGAACTACATATTAAATTTTTTAATTAAAAATCATTAAGGTAAATGATGCAGGTAACTAACCGAAGGCTTAAAAACACACGTTATAAAAAACACAAAAGAAAAATTCATCAACGTTTTCGGAAAAATATTTTTGAACGCGAAATTAAAAGAATATTTTTTAATACGCAATATTTTTTAAATAAGATCAAATCTTTTTTTATATGATATACATCACGTATTTCATATTGTTTAAAAAAAGTAATAGTATCACTTTATAACAACTTCTCAAATGATTTAAGATCATAAGTTTATTATTAAACTATTACAAATGGCAACATTTAAGATGTTTTTATATATTTTTTAAAATTCTTAATTTTACAATAATGATTGGTATAAAAATGACTATTAAAGTTGGTATTAATGGATTTGGGCGAATAGGGAGAATGGTATTTAGATTAGCTCAATCTCGTTCTGATATTGAAGTATTAGCTATAAATGATTTCATTGACACAAAATATATGGCATATATGTTAAAATATGATTCTACACATGGACATTTTCCTGGAACTGTAAAAGTTAAAAATAATGTTCTTATTGTAAATAATAAAAATGTTTTTATAACTAATGAAAAAAATCCAGAACGTTTGTTATGGGGAGATTTAAACATTGATATAGTGATAGAATCTACAGGAGTATTTCTAACTACTAACGAAGCATGTAAACATATACAGTCTGGTGCTAAAAAAGTAATAATAACTGGTCCGTCAAAGGATAATACTCCGATGTTTGTAAAAGGTGCTAATTTTGAAAAATATTCAGGTCAAAAAATAGTTTCAAATGCATCTTGTACTACTAATTGTTTAGCACCTATAGCAAAAATAATAAATGACGAATTTGGTATTATAGAGGGATTAATGACAACAGTTCATGCTACTACTGCTGCACAGAAAACTGTAGATGGATTATCATATAAAGATTGGAGAGGAGGTAGAAGTGCATTGCAAAATATTATTCCTTCTACAACAGGAGCAGCTCAAGCTGTTGGAAAAGTATTACCTGAATTAAATAAAAAATTAACAGGAATAGCTTTTCGTATTCCTACAGCAAATGTTTCTGTAATAGATTTGACTGTTCGTCAAGAAAAGTCAGCTACTTATTCAGATGTGTGTCAAAAAATAAAAGATGCTTCTGAAACAAATATGAAAAATATTATTGGTTATACCGAAGAACCAGTTGTATCAACAGACTTTAATGGAAATGAGCTAACCTCTATTTTTGATGCTACAGCTGGATTATGTTTAAATAATAATTTTATGAAATTAATAGCTTGGTATGATAATGAAACTGGATATTCTAGTAAAGTGTTAGATTTAGTGGAATTAATTTATTAAAAGTAGAAAAATTTAATATTTAACATTCTACTTTAAAAAATCTATAAATTTCATACTGGCATTATATTTTATAATGTCATATGAAATTTATAATAAATGAGATGTTTAAAAATAATAATTTTTATAATATTATTGTGATATACATGTAAACGCAATATATATGTTTATGTTATTTGTAGTTCTTTTTTTAATTGTTGCGTCCATTCAATAACTCTTTTTTCACTTTTTTTTGATTGTCGATCTTCATCTATAGCTAATCCTAAGAAATATTGATCATTATATAATGCTTTAGAATCATCAAAAAAATAATCATTAGTTGACCATTTTCCAATAAAATTTACATGTGTTTTTTTAATATTGTTAAACAATATTCCAATACCATCACAAAAATATTCAGAATAATCTTCTTGGTCTCCACATCCAAAAAAAGCAATAGTTTTATTGCAAAAATTTATTTTTTTAAAAATTGGTAAGAAATCATCCCAATCACATTGTAGCTCGCCATAGTACCATGTAGAAACACCTAATATAACAGTATTATATTGTTCTATATCTTCTTGTTTAGAGTCAGCAATATCATAAATAGTAGAAATATTTTTTCCAAGACATGTTTGAATACGCGCAGCTATTTTTTCTGTGTTTCCTGTATCACTACCAAAAAAAATACCTATATTAGTTGTCATATATAATCCTATTTAATAAAATGAAATATTTATTAATATTTTTTAATAAATGTATATTTTATATAAAAAATTGAAATATATTTTAATTAAAATAGTTAACATATTAAAAAATAATGTAGATTTATCATATTGTAATATAAATTAATATTTTATTATTAAACATATTTTACATTAATTTTACAATTAAAATAGCACTATTACTTCATAATATATGCGTAAAAATAAATATAATAAAAATATTTATAAAAATTTTGTTCTAATAAAGGAAGTTATTAATATAATGATAATTAATCTTGTTTGGTTTCGAAGTGATCTACGTGTACGTAACAATCCCGCACTTTACTTTGCTTGCAAAAATAATGAGTCAATTGTATTGGCTTTATTTATCTTATCTTCGAAACAACAGAAACTTAATGTTTTTTCTGACAAAAAAATCAGTCTAATATATAAAAATATTATTGCTTTAAGTAAAGAACTAAGAAAACTTAACATTATTTTATATTATTATGAATCTACTACTTTTTTAAAATCAATAAATTATCTTGTTCAATTCTGTAAAAAAAATAAAGTAAATAATTTATATTACAATTATGAATATGGATTTTTTCATCAAAAAAGAGATATTATGGCAATGAAGATACTTAAAAATCATTCCATTTTTTCGTATGGATTTCATGGTTCTACATTGATACAACCTGGAAAAATTACAAATAAAACAGGAAATATGTATAAAAAATATAGTTTTTTTAAAAAAAAATGTATTCAAATGTTAGAAAAAAAACAATTAAATTATATTTTTACAATCAAAAAAAGAAAAAAAATTGTAAATAACCTTAACTATAAAATTTCATCATTTCACTTCTCTTTTAAAAAATTTAATGAACAACTATTTCCAATAGGAGAAAAAAAAGTAATTAAAAAATTAAAATTGTTTCTTAAAAATAAATTAAATAACTATAATAGTAATCATAATAGTATTTTATTAAATAGTACTAGTATGATTTCTGCTCACTTATCTATTGGAGTACTATCACCTTTACAGTGTTTATCACTTTTATTTAAGTATCATGCAAGAACACATAAATATTCTATTGAGAAGTGTTCTTGGATCAACGAATTAATTTGGCGCGAATTTTTCAAACATTTATTATATTTTTATCCATTACTATATAAAGAAACAACATTATGTAATTGGGAAAAAAACATAACGTGGAAAAGTAATACAAAACATTTTAATGCATGGAAAACAGGAAAAACAGGATTTCCTATTGTAGATGCTAGTATGAGGCAATTAAACCAAATAGGATGGATACACAATCGCTTACGCATGATTACTGCTAGTTTTTTAGTAAAAAATTTATTAATTAATTGGAAAAAAGGAGAAAAATATTTTATGTCACAACTCATTGATGGAGATTTAGCATTAAATAATGGGGGATGGCAGTGGATATCTTCAGTAGGTAGCGATAGTGTTCCGTATTTTCGTATCTTTAATCCTATTTTGCAATCTAAAAAATTCGATCCAAAAGGGATATTTATCAAAAAATATATTCCTGAATTAAAAAAAATTTCTTCAGTTAGTATTCACGATCCTAGTTTATGGAATAAAAAAGTAAAAAAAGAAATTAATTATCCTCAACCGATTGTTGATTTTTCTCATTCTAGAAAAGAAGCATTAACTATATTTAGGCGCGCAAAATATAAATTATAACTATATAAAAAACTAATTTATGAAAAACATTACATTAGAAAAAATTATTAATAAAAAACTTAATTCTTTTCAGATTCATGATGTTATTCCAAATGGATTACAAATAGAAGGAATTCAAGAAATTAAAAGAATCATAACTGGGGTTACAGCGTGTCAAGAATTATTAGATATTGCGGTCGAAAAAAGAGCTCAAGCTGTAATTGTACATCATGGATATTTTTGGAAAAATAGTGAAAGAACTATTACAGGAATATTAAGAAATAGAATAAAAACTATACTTGAAAATAATATTAATTTATATTGTTGGCATTTACCTTTAGATCTTCATTCTGAATTAGGAAATAACGTTCAAATAGGAAAAATTCTCAAATTGCAATTACAAGGGTATATATTACCATTAGTTCCTTGGGGAATTTTCGAACAAGAAGTGACTGAAGAGCAAATGTTAAATATAATAACACAAAAGTTCAATAGACTTCCTTTTCACTATAAATGTAATGCATCTAAAACTATTCGTAAGGTGGCATGGTGTAGCGGGAAAGGACAGGGTTTTATCCATTCTGTTGCAAAACATGGAGTTGATGCATTTTTAACTGGTGAAGTATCGGAAGAAACAATTCATGTTGCTAAAGAAAAAAATTTTCATTTTTTTTCAATAGGACATCATGCTAGTGAATGCGGAGGAATAATAGCATTAACTAATTGGTTAAAAAAAATAAGTAACTTAGATGTTACTTTTATTGATGTTCATAATCCCGTTTAACGTAATTAAACATTAATTAAACGTAATTTTATATATTTTAATTTAATTTTATTGAAAAGCATTTGAGAATAATTCATGTCCTAGTAGTTTACTTTTTTAGCAATATATTTTTCTAATTATTTAAAATTTATTGTATCTTATATATTTTGAACTATAAAAGACCTTGTTTGAATCATGATATAAAAAAATAAATATACCAATATTACTGGTAATATTTATCATTTTTTAAAATAAAAATTTATATAATAGACTTATTACATGTTAAAAATTACTAATTTTTATTATTAGAAATTTATAACAATATTAAATTAAAAATTGTTTCCTAAATTTTACTACTGATTAAGGATCATTATGCAAAAAGACAAATTTAAAAAAAAATTAGATCTTTTATGTTTAACACGAGTTAGTAAACGTTATTTAGATAATATGCATCAAAAATTCTTAAAAAATCCTAATTCTATAGAAGAATCTTGGCGTTCTTTATTTTTAAAACTATCACACGTAACTAGTACAAATAATAAACCAAAAATATGCCGAAATAGAAGCTCTGAAGATCAAACAAACATCAAATATATAGCATCTAATATAATTAGCACTTTTCGCAATACAGGACATATATATTCAACTTTAGATCCCTTAAATTTAAAAAAGTACGAATCTTTTCCTAAATTAGAAATATTTTTAAATAAAAAAAATACCGAAATTATTGATCAACCTTTTTCATTAAAACTTGCAAATTTTTCTTTTCATACAATCACTTTGAAAAAATTATATTCTATATTATTTAACATATATTGCAATAATATAGGATATGAATATATGCATATGAGTTGTCTAGAAGAAAAAAAATGGATTCAAAATTACATTGAACGTGATTTTGAAAAAAATGCATTTACCTTACAAGAAAAAAAATGTTTATTAAACAATTTAATTTCAGCAGAAACATTAGAAAAATATTTTTCTTTTAAATTTCCTGGATCAAAACGTTTTTCTTTAGAAGGAGCGGAATCATTAATACCTATGTTGCAAGAAGTAATTAATTGCGCAGCGAGATATAATATTAAAAAAATTATATTAGGTATGTCTCATCGAGGTAGATTAAATGTATTAATTAACATTCTTGATAAACCAATTCAAAATGTATTTAATGAGTTCTTTGAAATTGCTAAAACACAAAATAGTACAAATGGAGATGTAAAATACCATATGGGCTTTAATAAAGATAGAATTACTCAATTTGGAACTATCAATTTAGATCTGAAGTTTAATCCCTCACATTTAGAAATTATTAATCCAGTAGTAGTCGGTTCTACTCGAGCATATCAAGATAATATCACAGCACATGATAAAAAAAATATTTTTTCTTTAGTACTTCATGGAGATGCAGCTATTTCTGGTCAAGGTGTAGTACAAGAAATTTTAAATATGTCTCAAGTTAGAGGATACAAAGTAGATGGGACTATACATATAGTATTAAATAATCAAATAGGATTTACTACATCTGATTCGAACAGTTTAAGAAGCAGTAAATATTGCACTGATATCGCTAAAATGATTGAATCACCTGTATTCCATGTTAACGCTGATAATCCAGAAGCAGCATTATTTATAATGCGCTTAGCTACTAGTTTCAAAAATCGTTTTAAAAAAGATGTATTTGTAGATCTTGTTTGTTATAGACGTCATGGACATAACGAAGTAGATGATCCATTTATTACACAGCCAGTTATGTATTCAGTAATTAAAAAACATCCTACTGTTTGTAGTATCTATAACAAACAGTTAATAGAAACAAAAGTTATTAATCAAGACTATATAAATCATGCCATAAAAAAATATAAAAAAAAGCTTGACGAAAAGTATTCGGAATATACAAATGGAACAAAACCAAAACATGAACGTTCATTCCATAAAAATGATTCTATTATAATTTGTTCTAAAAAAATTAAAAAACTTTCTGAATATAATTTAAAAGAACTAATTAAAAAAATTAATATTCTTCCATCTAATATTGTAGTTCACAATAGAGTTTTAAAAATATACAACGATAGATTAGAAATGGCAAATGGAAATAAACTTATAGATTGGGGTGCAGCTGAAGCATTAGCATATGCTGCTTTATTAAACCAAGGAATTTCTTGCCGATTGTCTGGTGAAGATGTGGGAAGAGGTACATTTTCTCATAGGCATGCTATTATTCATGATCAAAACAACGGTACTTTATATATTCCTTTGCAACATATACATGATCAACAAGGAAAATTTTATATTTGGGATTCTGTATTATCAGAAGAAGCAGCATTAGCTTTTGAGTATGGGTATTCTATTAGTCAAAAAAATACATTAACTGTTTGGGAAGCACAATTTGGAGATTTTGCTAATGGAGCACAAGTTGTAATTGATCAATTTATTTGTTCTAGTGAAAAAAAATGGGGTATTTCATGTAATTTGGTACTACTATTACCGCATGGATATGAAGGACAAGGACCGGAACATTCTTCATCTCGATTAGAGCGATATCTTCAATTGTCTGCCGAAAACAATATAAAAATTTGCATACCTACAACTGCTTCTCAAATGTATCACATATTATATAACCAATTATGTGATTCTATTGTCAAGCCTTTAATTATTATGACACCAAAATCTCTTTTACGTTATCCATTATCTTTTTCGCCTTTGTTAGAATTTGAAAAAAATAATTTTCAAACAGTTATTGATGAAATTGACGACATAAATATTGCATTTGTAAAAAGAATTATTTTGTGTTCTGGAAAAATATATTACGATTTATTAAATCAAAGACGTATAAATCGACAAACTAACGTAGTTATTTTAAGAATAGAACAATTATATCCATTTCCTAATGATGCTTTATCAAAAATACTACAATTATACTCGCATATTAATGATTTTATATGGTGTCAAGAAGAACCATTCAATCAAGGTGCATGGCTTCATAGTAAATATTACTTAAATAAAATATTATCCAGAACATCTGTTTTGGATTGTATAGGACGCCCTGAATCTTCATCTACCGCTACCGGATATATGAATGTTCATAAAAAACAACAGAAAAAATTAGTACATGATGCTTTAAACGTAAGTTAAAATAAGAGATAATAATGAATAAAATTAATATTCTTGTTCCTGAACTTCCTGAATCAGTCAACGAAGCTATTGTTGCATCATGGTATAAAAACCCTGGTGATTCTTTAAAAGAAAATGAAATATTAGTAGACATTGAAACTGATAAAATAGTTCTAGAAATACCATCATTATTTGATGGAATATTAGAAAGTATCATTGTAAAAAAAGGGCAAAAAGTAATTTCAGGTCAAATTATAGGAACGTTAATTAAATCAGCTGCAAATAATCATTTACCAATTAGTCATCGTAGTAAAAATGAAATTGTTGAAATACAAAAACAATTCACTTTTTCTAAAAATTATCTTAGTCCTATGGTAAGGCGGTTAATATCAATACATCATTTAAAAAATATTTACATTCAAGGTAGTGGAATAAAAGGTCGCATAACTCGCGAAGACATAATGAAATATATAAATAAAAATAATGTAAATGTTCATAATAAAAATAATTATGAGTGTCAAAAAATACTTAAAGAGAAACATAATAATCGAAATATTAAACGTATACGAATGAGTGAATTAAGAAAAAAAATTTCTGAAAGACTATCAACATCCAAAAATAATTCAGCTTCGCTAACTACCTTCAATGAAGTTAATATGGAGTCTATTTTACATTTAAGACAAGAGTATGGAGAATTATTTAAAAAAAAATATAATGTTAAATTAGGATTAATGCCTTTTTATGTAAAAGCCGTTATAGAAGCACTTAAATGTTTTCCAGAAATTAACGCTTCCATTGATCAAGACGATATTATCTACTATAAATATTTTGATATTAATATTGCTATATCAACACCTCGTGGATTAGTAGCTCCTGTACTAAAAAATGTCGATTTAATGAGTATGTTTGACATTGAAAAAAATATTCAAACACTAGCTCTGAAAGGAAAAAATTCTAAATTAACTATAGACGAATTACAAGGAGGAAACTTTACCATTACTAATGGTGGAATTTTTGGATCTTTGTTTTCTACTCCGTTAATTAACCCACCTCAATCAGCTATTTTAGGTATACATGCTATTAAAGAACGACCAATGGTTGTAAAAGGTAGCATAAAAATACTTCCTATGATGTATTTAGCATTAACATATGATCATCGTTTAATAGATGGAAAAGAATCAGTAGGATTTTTACTAAGAATAAAAGAACTATTAGAAGATTTTAATAGAATTACTATTAGTGTTTAATATATAAACATTATCATTAAACATAAAAAACTATTTTTTGGTGCTATGATAAATCTTAGCACCAATATAAAACATTGCATTTATGAATATATTATAACTGCTCTTCTATTTTTTGAATAAGCATCTTCTGTATTCCCAATTTTCGCTGGTTTTTCTGAACCATAAGATACGGTAGAAATTTGATTAGACGGTATTCCTTTACTTTCTAAATATAATTTTACTGCTTCAGCACGACGTTTTCCTAAATCAATGTTATATTGTTTTGGTCCTCTTTTGTCAGCATGTCCTTCAATAACAACACTTGCTTCAGGATGATTATACAAAAACGTAACAGTACTATTTAATATTTTAGAAAATTTTGCATTGACATTAGATGTATTTAAGCCAAAATAAATTGTATTATCTTGTTGCACATCATCAAATGGTTTAATGATATTAGAATCTTCTTGAGTATCTATTATAGGATTATTTTGATCCGCAATTATTGGATTAAGTTTGTCTTTCTGAAAACTACATGAAAACATTGCTATTATTGGCAAAAAAAGAGTTAATATTTTAAATATTTTATTTAATTTCATTCATAGTTCCTATGATTCAATACGTTTTTATATTATTTTGAATATTGTGTATTACAAACTTTAAAATATTTGATGTTAATGTCAAATATAAATATATAAAATTATTTTAATATATATTTAATGTTAATATTAATAATAATGATATAAAAATGTGTTTATGTTTTTTATTTATTAAAGTATAATTTTAAAACTACTTGACATTCTATAAATTTTGTATATAAAACAAATTTCATTTTAATCTATATTTGTACTTTTGTACAAATATTAAATTATACGGAAATATTTAATTTATATAAATAATAATATTTTTTATTTTAAATTTATCACTCATAAAAAATAAATCAACTTGTGATTAAATTATTTTTTATACATAAAACATTTAACAATGTATAAAATGCAAACATTATAACAAATAATAATTCGTTTAAATTATGGTATACAAACTATAAATTTATTATACATCAAATACAATTGGCAATTGAAAAATTAAATTAATATTTTAATGAAAAATAAAAAAAAATATAATGTTATTACTTTGATTACTAAACGTATTTTATCATGAATCTAACAAAATATTGTTAAATAATTTACATAGTTATTTAAAAATTTTATAATATTACACAATATATGAAAGCTTACATTTTGCATATATAACTATTTTGAAAAATAAAAAAATATTAAAGTATTTTTTAAGAAATATTATTCTTTCATAAAGTAAAAACATTTTTTCATAATTGTATAAAACGATATCAAGAATTATCAACATAAATCATTACAAGGTTGAATTATTGTGAAAATATACAAATTAGTTTTAATGCGACACGGTGAAAGTGAATGGAATAAATTAAATAAATTTACCGGATGGATAGATATAGATTTATCTGAAACTGGGATAGTTGAAGCTGTAAGATCTGCTAAACTATTAAAATCAAAGGGATTTCAATTTAATTATGCATATACGTCTGTCCTAAAAAGATCTATACATACTCTTTGGACTATCATAAGATATTTAAATCTATCATGGATTCCAATAAAAAAATCTTGGCATTTAAATGAACGCCATTACGGGTCTTTACAGGGATTAAATAAAAATGATGTAATTGAAAAATATGGAGAAATACAAGTGCAACAATGGAGAAGAGGATTTAATATTTCTCCTCCACAAACAAGTATTTCAGAAAGAAAAATTTTAGCATTAGATCCTAAGTATTCTACTATGAATATTCAAGATATTCCATTATCTGAAAGCTTAAAATCTACATCTAAAAGAGTTATTCCTTTTTGGGAAACATCTATTTTTCCTAATTTTAAGAAAGAATCTAAAATTATTATAATAGCTCATGGAAATTCTCTTCGCGCATTAATAAAACATTTAAGTAATATAGACGATCAAGAAGTGATGAATTTAAATATTGCTACTGGTATTCCTATGGTATACGAATTTAATAATTATTTTGAACCTATAAAATATTATTATCTATGATAATTTGTAATATATTGATATTTTAAACATATAATATATATGTTCTATCACTGTTATAAAAAAATTAGCAGTAAAATCTATTTTGAATGACATTACATTATAATATTTTAGTTATTAATATTAGTTTAGATATTATATCTTGACATACAGTTTATTCAGTAATGATTTTAGAGAATAATATGATTAAAAAAATTGGTGTACTAACTAGCGGAGGCGATTCTCCAGGAATGAATGCAGCTATTCGGGGAGTAGTAAGAACTGCATTAAGTAAAAATTTAGACGTGCTTGGAATATACGATGGATATCTTGGATTATATGAAGATAAAATGGTAAATTTAGATCGATATAGTGTATCTGATATGATTAATAAAGGGGGTACTTTTCTCGGATCTGCTCGTTTTCCTAATTTTTTAAAGGAAAATGTAAGATTGATAGCTATTGAAAACATGAAAAAACGTAAAATAGATGTTTTAGTAGTAATTGGTGGAGATGGTTCATATATAGGTGCTAAAAAATTAACAGAAATGGGATTTCCTTGTATCAGTATACCAGGAACTATAGACAATGATGTAGCAGGAACTGATTATACGATTGGATACTTTACAGCATTAGAAACAATAGTAGAAGCAATAGATAGGTTAAGAGATACATCTTCTTCTCATCAAAGAATTTCTATAGTAGAAGTAATGGGACGAAATTGTGGAGATTTAACTCTGGCTGCAGCTATAGCAGGAGGATGTGAATTTATAGTATTACCTGAAATTAATTATATACAAGAAGAATTAATAAAAGAAATTAAAGCGGGAATTAAAAAAGGTAAAAAGCACGCAATAGTAGCTATTACTGAATATATTTGTGATGTTGAACAATTAGCCAAACATATCCAAAATGCAACAAAGCGAGAAACGCGAGCAACAATTTTAGGTCACATACAAAGAGGAGGTGCTCCAGTAGCTTTTGACCGAATTTTGGCTTCTAGAATGGGTGAATATGCTGTAGAATTATTATTACAAGGATATCAAGGTAGATGTATTGGAATTAAAAATGAAAAAATAGTAAATCATGATATTACCGATGCTCTAAAAAACATGAAAAGACCATTTAAATTTGATTGGTTAGTTACTGCAAAAAAATTATACTAACCAAAATAAATTGTACCTTGTTATCTATGTTCTTATTAATTTTAAGATTATTAAAGTTAAAATTTTAATTTAATCCTATACCAAAGGAATTTTCGCATGAGTAATAAAAAAAAATTGTATTATGGATACAATGTATTTTTGAATTTCTTGGTACAGGATTAATAACGTTGCTTAGTTATAGCTATGTTATATCGCTAAAATTAACAAATGAATTTGACCATTCATGGAAAATTAGTGTTGTATTAGGATTAAGCACTTGTATAGCAATATATATTAGTATATTTATATCTGGTGCGCATCTAAATCCAATTATTACTTTATTGTTTTTTTTATTTTTTAATTTTAATCCCAAAAAGGTTATTCCTTATATTACATCTCAAATATTTGGTTCTTTTTTTTCTTCAATGTTAGTATATGAATGGTATTATCACTTATTAATACACTTTAAGAAAAAAAAAATTATAAGAGGTAATTTAGATAGTTTAGAATTAACTTCTATTTTTTCTTTTTTTCCAAATAATAAAATAAATATAGTACAACTTTTTGCAATAGAAATTGTTGTTTCTTGCATATTTATATTTATAATTTTAATTTTAAACGATAGTAAACGAAGTTTTTTCGTTAAGATGATTATTTCTCCTATATTAATAGGCATATTAGTGTTTATAATTGATTTTTGTATTTCTCCAATAACTAATTTTACATTAAATCCTGCACACGATATTGGATCTCGTATATTTATTTTTTTATCTGAATGGGAGAAAATAACATTTACGAGTGGATTAAATATGATTTATTTCTTTGTTCCTATATTTGGGACAATTATAGGATCAATCATGTCTTTTTATATTTATACGTATATTAAAAAATTGAATTTTTTATGAATAATTAATTTCAAAAAATACAGATTCATTCCATAATAGAAATTATGGTTAATATTTTTAAAAAACGATGCAAAGTTAATGCCGCTGAACCTATTAAAAAACCATCAATTTCAGTAATACTACATAATTCTTTAATATTATTTTCGTCTACAGAACCACCATATTGAATCAAAAATTCCTTCTCATTTACATTTTGATTTTTTATAATATAATTTTTTATAAAAGAACATGTATTTTTTATAAAACAAAGTGATGGAATTTGTCCTGATCCAATAGCCCAAATAGGTTCATAAGCTATAATTGTATTACAAAAAGCTTTTTTACCTAACAAATGAAAAATAACATCTATTTGATTCTTACATATTTGTTGTGTCATACCAGAATTGTAATCTTCTTTAGTTTCTCCAATACATAATATTGGAATTAGTTTAGCATCCTTTATAATTTTAAATTTTTTTGCAATTAATAAATCATTCTCTTTATGATATAATTTTCTTTCAGAATGTCCAATAATAATATATTCAACATGTACGTCTTTCAACATATCAATTGAAATTTCTCCAGTAAAAGCCCCGTTTAAATGTACATCAACGTTTTGTGCTCCTACTATAATGTTTGTATTCATAACAATGTTGTGTGTTTGATGTAAATATGTAAAAGGGGGAAAAATAATTAATTTTGACGCTATTTTATGTATTTTTACAAAATCAACTATAGGTTTTAATAAACTTTGGAGTAAAGCTGTACTTCCGTTAAGTTTCCAGTTAGCTGCAATTATTTTTTTGGTCATGATCATATCTCGTATAAAAGACAACTAAGTTACTAATTAAATATTGTAAGTTAGTAACTTAGTATTAAGTTTCGTAATTTATAATTATTAAATTATATCTGTAATAATTTCAAAATTTTAAGCCTATAAAATTTTGAAAATATAATTTTTTTTACATATGTCGAATTAAAAAATTGTCTTCAGCACATCTTAACTAAATAAAAAATAAAAAATTAAATATGCTAATTGGAATTTTAATAAAAACAATAATATTTTGCGTACTTACTATAAAAAACTTAAATTACATTATAAATAATATAAATGTACTTAATTAAAATTATAAAAATATTTCGTTAATCTACATTTTTGCAGCTTTGAATGCTTCAGTCATAGCATTTGAAAAATCTTTTTCATCTTTCTTTTTATCTTGTTTTTCAATACCTTCTTTTTTATTTAAACATTCGGATATTATAGCAGACAAAAAAATAGTTTTATTTTTTCGATCTATACTATTTATTTTTACATCTACTTGTTTCTCAATAATGAAGTTTTTAAAAACCGATGAAATATTAGTGTCTACAAAAGGTAGTTCTGGTATTTTTATATATCCTTCAATAAATTCAGCTAGTTGAATGACAATAATTTTATCATCTATTTTTTTAACAATTCCAGATACTATCTGCCCTTTTTTATGATCAGAAATATATTGAACAAATGGATCTTCTTCTAATTGTTTGATACCTAAAGAAATACGTTCTCTTTCAGGGTCAACTTGTAATACTATCACTGAAATTTCATCACCTTTTTTATATTTTTTGACTGCTTCTTCTCCTGATAATATCCAAGATATATCAGATAAATGTACTAATCCATCAATCCCACCATGTAATCCAATAAAAATTCCAAAATCAGTAATAGATTTTATTTTTCCTTGTACACGATTTCCCTTACTGTTTAATTTTGAAAACTCTTTCCATGGATTAATTTTACATTGTTTTAACCCCAAAGAAATACGCCTTTTTTCTTCATCAATATCTAATACCATTACTTCTACAATAAGATTGACATGTACTACTTTAGAAGGATGAATATTTTTATTAGTCCAATCCATTTCTGATACGTGAACTAAACCCTCCACCCCTTCTTCGATTTCTACAAAACATCCATAATCTGTTAAATTTGTGACTTTTCCAGTTAATTTCGAACCTTCAGGATATCTTTTTGAAATGTTTGTCCATGGATCTTCACCTAATTGCTTTAATCCTAACGAAACTCGCGTTTTTTCTCGGTCAAACTTTAGTATTTTTACCTTTATTTCATCACCTATATTAACAATTTCACTAGGATGTTTTACTCTTTTCCATGCCATATCTGTAATATGCAGTAGTCCATCTACTCCACCTAAATCTACAAAAGCACCATAATCAGTAAGATTTTTTACTATCCCTTTAGATTCCATACCTTCTTGCAACGTTTCAAGCAATAAATTACGTTCTATGTTATTTTCTGATTCAATTACTGCTCTACGAGATACAACAACATTATTACGTTTTTTATCTAATTTAATAACTTTAAACTCTAATTCTTTTCCTTCTAGATGATTAGTTTCTCGAATAGGACGAACATCTACTAGAGAACCAGGCAAAAATGCTCGAATTTCATCTAATTCTACAGTAAAACCTCCTTTTACTTTTCCATTAATTACCCCAAGAACTATGTTAGAATCTTTGTACGCTTTTTCTAAAGTTAACCATGCTTCATGACGCTTAGCTTTTTCACGAGACAATAATGTTTCTCCAAATCCATCTTCAATGGCATCTAGAGCAACATCAACTTGATCTCCTATTTTAATTTCTATATCGCCTTTAACGTTTTTAAATTGTTCTATAGGAATAGTAGATTCAGATTTTAATCCAGCATCAACTAATACAGTATCCTTATTTATATCGATAATGATACCTTGAATAATTGATCCTGGTTTTGTTTCAATAGTTTTTAAGGATTCTTTAAACAATTGAGAAAAGGATTCAGTCATATTGATGACCTTAAATTGTGATTAAAACATCTATTATTAACATCATGTATAATAGTATTTATTTTGTGAATTCTATGATAGTCTTTACCATAAATTGTTTTTAAAATTTAGTACTTTTATTAATATCTTTTATATTTTTATATATTGCATACACACATTAACGACCTGTTGAAAATTCATATCAGTTGAATCTATTATGATAGCATTTTTTTCTGGAACTAAAGGTGATATTGCTCTATTATAGTCACGATAATCTCGTTTTTCCATCATAACAAGTACTTTGTTAAAATCTGTTTCTATTCCTTGTTTTGTTAAATATTGTAACCGTCGTTGTACTCTAACATTTAAGTTAGCTTTTAAAAAAAATTTAACACAAGCATCAGGAAAAATAACAGTACCCATATCTCTTCCATCAGCTACTAAACCTGGAAATCGACGAAATAATCGCTGTTGAAATAAAAGATATTTTCTAATATATGAAATGCTAGCTAATTTAGAAGCAATATTTCCTATTGTTTCTGTATCCATTTGATTTAAAATATTTAATTTTTTATTGTCGTTTTTAAAATTTTTGTTGTTTATAATATTAAAAAAATTTAAAGATCGTAATAAAAAAATTAAATCTTTTTTTTTATATTTTTCGTTCGAAACTATCGATGCTAAACATCTATATATCAATCCAGATTCTAAAATGTTCCAATTTAATTTTTCAGCTATTTTTCTGCATAATTTACTTTTTCCTGATCCACTAGGACCATCTATAGTAATAACAGAAATACATTGTTTCATGAAAAACCTTAATTTACAATTCAAATCATAATGTGGGTAGTATTTGTTATATTTTAAAATTAATGTTAAGATTATATACAATGTACAGTTAAATTTATTTATATGAGATGCAAATTTTATATATATAGAAATATTTGTATTTTAGAAACTAATATATTCTAATTCTCGAAAATAATTTGGAAATGTTTTATTTACACAACTTGGATTTAATAAAGTTACTTTTTCATTAGACAGCGCTATTAAAGAAAAACACATAGCCATTCTATGATCATTATAAGTATTAATGTTAGCATGAAGAAATTTTTTTGGTGGAGAAATATGAATGTAATCATTCCCTTCTTTTATTATAGCTCCTATTTTTCTTAATTCTATAGACATTGCAGACAATCTATCAGTTTCTTTTACTCTCCAATTATAGATATTTCTAATAATAGTATCTCCGATAGAAAATAAAGCAACCATAGCAATAGTCATAGCTGAATCGGGTATATCATTCATATCTAAGTCCACTCCGTGTAACTTTCCCTTTCTACAACAAATGAAATTATTTCCTATGGTGATAAACGCACCCATTTTTTTTAATATTTTTGCAAATTTTATGTCTCCTTGAATACTGTTTAAACCCACACCAGTAACACATACCGATCCTCCTTTAATAGCAGCAGACGCTAAAAAATAAGAAGCAGAAGAAGCATCTCCTTCTATGAAATAGTTTCCTGGCGACTGATATCGTTGACGACCTTGAATATAAAAGCAGCTATAGGATTCATTAATTATGTTGATTCCAAATATTCTTATTAATTTAAGAGTCATATCTATATATGGCTTAGATACTAATTGTCCTAGTATTATAATTTTAGAATCTAAAGTAGCAAGAGGAGCTGCAATAAGCAAAGATGTTAAAAATTGACTAGAAATTGATCCATCAAGAGTTATATTTCCTCCAGAAAATCCTCCTTTTATGTAAATCGGTGGATAACCTTCTGTTTCGCAATATTGAATATCCGAACCTCCACTTTGCAAAGCATCAACTAAATGTTTTATAGGTCTTTCTTTCATTCTTTTGTCACCTGTTAAAAATACGCTATTTTTATTTAATGACAATACTGCTGTTAAAGGCCTCATAGCAGTTCCTGCATTACCTAAAAATAACGATAATTTTTTATCTACATACAGTGACTGAAGTTGTCCTTTAATTGCACATATAGTTTTATTTTCAGATAAGGTCCAATGGATCCCAAACATTTTTAATGCATCTAACATACATTTGGTATCATCACTATATAAAAAATTATGTAAATAAGTGATACCTTCTGACATAGCTGATAACAATAGTACTCGATTAGAAATACTTTTTGATCCTGGTAAATTCACAGTTCCATTGATAGATGAAATTGGATTAAGCGTTATGCGATCTTGCATTATGAATCTCTCTAAAAATAGTTATTATATTAACCCAAAAAATACACGATAATATTTCCTACTATTTTGAAAAGGTTATTAAATTATCTATATTTTTGTTCAAAAATTTTCATAAATTTTATTAGTTTTAGTACACCCTCTATAGGCATAGCATTATAAATAGAAGCCCGTAATCCACCAATCACATTGTGTCCATTTAAATAGTGCAATCCAAAATCATAAGATTCTCTTAAAAATGGTATAAGAAAATTATTATTTGCAATAGTAAACGTAATATTCATAACAGAACGATTATGATTAACTATGTTATTAACATAAAAATCAGTACTATCTATCATTTCATATAACAAATTAGCTTTATTTTGATTATATTTTTGTATAACTTTCAATCCACCCAAGTTTTTTATCCATTTTAAAACTAAATTAGACATATATAAAGAAAACGTAGAAGGTGTATTAAACATTGAATTGTTTTCAGACAATATTTTATAATTTAAAATAGATGGACATATACTTTTTACCTTTTTTAATAAATCTTGGCGTATAATAACTATTGTTATTCCAGATGGACCTATATTTTTTTGTGCACTAGCATAGATGACACCGTATCGTTCAATATTTATAATTCGGGAAAACAGAGTGGATGAAAAATCACCTACTACAATGATGTTGTCATTAAAATCTGGTTCTTCATGAATGGCTATTCCTTCAATCGTTTCGTTAGGACAATAATGTAAATAAGCACTTTTAAGATTTATATTCCAATTATTTATAGAAGATATGTAGTGATTTTTATTAGAAACTTTTCTAACATTAATAATATTAGGAATACAATATTTTTTACTTTCTAATGCTGCATTATATGACCAATATCCGCTATTAATGTAATCTGGATTTGTTTTATTTCCAAGTAAGTTTATTGGTATAGCTGAAAATTGTCCTCTTGCTCCGCCATGACAGAACAATACTTTATAATACTTGGGAACATTCAGTAATGTTCGCAAATTATATTCTAGCTCTTCTAATATTAATATGAATTCTTTACTTCTGTGACTGATTTCTATGACAGATTTTCCAGAATCATTCCAATTGCATAACTCTAATTGTGCTTTTTTTAACACCTCTTTAGGTAGCATAGAAGGACCTGCACTAAAATTGTAAACTATATTTTTATTTTTATCCATAAGTTAATCCAATGATATTAAATTCTGATGTTCCGTGAATTAAATTTTAACATTAATAAACTCTCATAATACATGCTTAAATTTTTTATAATACAACAAGTGTTATATATTTTTATAAAAACTTTAATCCTCTCATATAATTTTTTTGTAATATTTTAGGTATCTCTATACGACCGTCAGAGCACTGGTAGTTTTCTAAAATAGCAGCTAATGTTCTACCAATAGCTAATCCTGATCCATTAATAGTATGTAAAAAATAGTTTTTATTATTAATATTTGAACGAAATTTGGCATATATACGACGTGCTTGAAAATCTAACATATTAGAACATGAAGATACTTCACGATAAGAATTTTGAGATGGAAACCATGCTTCTAAATCATAGGTTTTTGCAGATGAGAAACTTAAGTCTCCCGAACACAATAGCATTTTACGATATGGTAATTCTAATAAGGTTAAAATTTTTTCTGCATGTAATGTTAATTCTTCCAATTTTTCCATAGAACTATTTGGATGCACAATTTGAACAATTTCTACTTTTTCAAATTGATGCATTCTAATTAATCCCCTAGTATCACGTCCATATGAAGAAGATTCTGAACGAAAGCAGGGAGTATTAGCCACCAGCATTATGGGAAGTTTGTCTTCTGAAAGTACACAATTTCGAAATAAATTAGTTAATGGAACTTCTGCCGTGGGTATTAGTACATAATTATTATCTTTTATTTTTTCAGGAGATAACTGAGTATAAAATAAATCCGTACTAAATTTTGGCAATTGTCCTGTCCCATACATACTAGATTTAGATACTAAATAAGGCACATAAGTTTCTAAATATTTGTGTTGTACAGTATGTACATCCATCATAAATTGTCCTAATGCACGATGCAATAAAGCAATATTACCTTTCATAACAACGAATCTAGATCCAGATATTTTTGCTGATGATACCCAATCAAAACCATCTATTTTGTTTCCTAATTCAACGTGATCTTTAGCTTGAAAAGAAAAACTTCGTATGTATCCCCAACGGTATATTTCTTGATTGTATTCGCTGTTGCGTCCATTTGGGGTAAAATCATCAGGAATATTGGGAATATAAGTTAAAAAAATATGTATTTTTTCCAAAACTTTTTTTAGTTTTTGTTTTATATGAAATAATTCTTTAACAATTATTTTTGCTTTATTTTTAAGATCAGAAAAATCTTTATCAATATCATGATTATTTTTTATAAGATTAGAAATAATATTGTGTTCTGATTGGAGGTTTTCAGTTTTTATCTGTAATGATCTTCTTTTTTTTTCTAAAGCAATAAACAATTCTTTATCTAATGAAAATCCCTTTCTTGCTAATTTTTGTGCAATAGGATTAATATCGTTTCTTAATAGTTTAATATTTAGCATATTTTTAATTAATTTTGTATTGTAAAAAACATATTTAATTTTAATAGAATTTTTCTGATAAATAATATTAATATATTCAAAACTATATTTTTTAATTATTTATTACAGTTATATTTCAGAATATTTTTATTATTGATATTTAAACTTAAAGTAAATATAAAAAATAAATCATTTACAATCAGGTTTACATAATATTTGTTTTATGTAATAACGTTTTATAACCATTGTTTATGAATTTTATCATTTAGATTATGTCATTATTATTTACATAAATTATATGATTTAATATTAATGTTTAAAAAATAAAAATAAAATAATTATATTTTTTAAAATATTTTGTTATTTAAATATTAATAGAATTTTTCAAAAAAAACATAAAAATAATGGTATTAATCAAATCTTTTAAAAAAGAAAAATTTCATGATCTTAAAAACGTACAATTATAAATTGTATTACATTCTAATTATAAACATAACATTTTTGATAAGTTATAAATTTGCATAAAAAAATCAAGAATGTAGTCAATTTTAAAAATATTACTTACTATTTTATATACTATTCGCTTTTAATAATCTAGTTTATTATTATGGTATAATGTTATGCATATCGTACGCAAAAAAATATACCGTTATAAAAAATTTTTTATTATAAATACTCTTATTATTTTGTAGTTTTTGATAAACAAAATTCAATATTTTATTATATACTGTATAACAAGTATCTTAAATTTTACATTTCTAGTATAAAGTATCAATCAATATGAATACTATTCAACATAAAAAATTAATTATCATTGGATCAGGTCCAGCTGGATATACCGCAGCTATTTATGCATCTCGAGCTAATCTTTTTCCTACATTATTTACTGGAGCAAACCCTGGAGGACAATTAACAAATACCAATTCAATTGAAAATTGGCCTGGTAATTCCAAAACTATAACTGGAACAAAATTAATGAATAAAATGTATAATCATGCAAAATCACTAAATACTATTGTTATTTCTGAAGAGATCATTAAAGTAAAATTTGATATACATCCTTTAGTATTAATAAGTGAATCAAATAGAAAATATACTTCTGATGCAGTAATTATTGCTACAGGATCTTTAACAAGATACTTGGGTTTACCTTCAGAAAAAAGATTTATGGGAAAAGGTGTATCGACATGTGCTACTTGTGATGGTTATTTTTATAAAAATAAAAACGTTGCTGTTATTGGAGGAGGAAATTCTGCAATAGAAGAAACATTATATTTATCAAATATAGCAAAATTAGTGCATTTGATTCATCGAGGAAACATTTTTCGCGCTGAAAAAATATTAATTTCGCGTTTATTAAAAAAAGTAAAAAATAATAATATTATATTACATAAAAATAGCGTAGTTAATGAAATTTTAGGAAACGATAAAGGTGTAACTGGGATACGAACAATTAATAATAGTGGCATTAAAAAACAATATCATGAAATTAATGTATCTGGAGTATTTATAGCCATTGGAAGTAATCCTAATACTAAAATCTTTATAAATCAAGTTTCTATGAAAAATAATTATATTGTTATTAAATCTGGAACACATGGAAACTATACTCAAACTAGCGTTCCAGGAGTTTTTGCAGCTGGAGATGTAATAGATCACGTTTATAAACAAGCTATTACCGCAGCTTCTAGTGGTTGCATGGCTGCTTTAGATGCAGAACATTATCTTAACACATTATAAAAATATAAATATTAATATCAATGTAATTTTTACTAATTTATATACCCTAAATTCAGAGGAAAAAATCAAATGGCTAAAGAAGATAATATT
This sequence comes from Buchnera aphidicola (Meitanaphis flavogallis), assembly GCA_039830035.1. NCBI lineage: Bacteria > Pseudomonadati > Pseudomonadota > Gammaproteobacteria > Enterobacterales > Erwiniaceae > Buchnera > Buchnera aphidicola. The sequence goes on from CP140038.1 coordinate 341,098, forward strand.
GAAATGCAAGGTACAGTAATCGATACCCTTCCTAACACTATGTTTCGTGTTGAATTAGACAATAAACATGTTGTAATTGCACATATCTCTGGAAAAATGCGAAAAAACTACATTAGAATTCTTACTGGAGATAAAGTGACAATAGAATTAACTCCTTATGATTTAAGTAAGGGAAGAATTATATTTAGAAGTAGATGATATTTTTACATAACGAACATATCTATAAACACTTGATATGCATATCAAGAACATAATTAGTATTTTTAAAATTATTGATTATAACATGTTGATAAAATATTTATTTAAAATGTAGATGTTATATCTTTATATTAAATAGTTACAGTATCTACAATATTACATATAATTTTTTAAAAAAATAAAACTTGTACGTAAATTATATCCATATTTTGAATTATATTAAATACTAAAAAGTTTAGGAATGAATAAGAATGCGCACGAAATACTGTGGAGAATTAACTTTAAAGCATGTAAATAGAAAAGTAATATTATGTGGATGGGTTAATAAATGTAGAAATATAGGAAAAATATTTTTTCTAGATATGAGAGATCGAGAGGGTATAGTACAGGTTGTTTTTCATAATTCATCTACTCATTTGTTTCAAAAAGCTATAAATTTAAAAAATGAGTTTTGCATTCAAGTAACTGGAATAGTTCGAGAAAGAAATGAAAAAGACAAAAATCACACACTATTGACTGGAAAAATAGAAGTTTTAGCCTCTACACTAAAAATTATTAATAAATCGCAACCTCTACCTTTAGATTTTCATAAAAAAAATTTAGATGAGTCTCGTTTGAAATTTCGTTATTTAGATTTAAGACGTTTTGATATGATGCATAATATAATAATACGTAATGATATTACTACCATAGTAAGATCATTCATGAATCGACATAAATTTCTAGATATTGAAACGCCTTTATTAACTAAATCTACTCCAGAAGGATCCCGCGATTATATTGTTCCAAGCAGAATTCATAAAAACAAATTTTATGCTTTACCACAATCTCCTCAACTATTTAAACAATTGCTAATGATCTCTGGAATTGACAAATATTATCAAATTGCTAAGTGCTTTCGAGATGAAGATCTAAGATCAGATCGGCAACCAGAATTTACTCAAATTGACATGGAGGCTTCATTTATAACAGGAAAAAAAATACGTAACATTGTAGAAAAAATGATTAAATATTTATGGAAACAAATATTAAAAGTTCATCTAAAAACCTTTCCAGTACTTACTTTTAATGATGTTATAAAAAAATATGGAACAGATAAGCCTGATTTAAGAAATCCTATGAAATTTGTCCATGTTACTGATCTACTTAAAAAAGTAAAAAATGAATTGTATTCTATGTTGAATTTAGATATAGGATATTTAGTAATTGCATTATGTGTACCAAATGGTGCTATTTTAAGTATAAATCAATTACAAACATATAATAAATTTATAAAAAAATATACTAATCAAAATTTATTTTTTGTAAAAATAACGAATACGAAAAAAAAAGACAATATTAAAGGTTCTATCTTACATTTATTAGATGATCAAGTTTTACAAAAGTTACTTAATGAAACTTCTGCAAAACATGGCGATATTATATTTTTTATTTCAGATACTAAAAATTTAGCAAATCACGCTATGAATAAATTAAGAATAAAAATTGGAAATGAATTAAAAATTACTAATGAAAATTCTTGGAAACCTGTATGGATTATTGACTTTCCATTGTTTCAGAAAAATGAAATAAATTGTTATACTTCTACTCATCATCCTTTTACTGCTCCAAAAAATAAAAAAAAGTTAATGTTAAACAAAAATTTAGATAAAATTCTCGCTAACTCTTACGATTTAGTTATAAATGGATATGAAATTGGAAGTGGATCAGTACGAATTCATAATGAAGAAATACAAAAAACTGTTTTTAAAATATTAAAAATTAATAAAAAACAACAACAAGAACAATTTGGATTTTTTTTAAAATCATTACGTTTTGGAACTCCACCACATGCTGGAATTGCTTTAGGACTAGACAGAATCGTTATGTTATTAACTAACAGTAATAATATTAGAGATGTGATTGCTTTTCCTAAAACTACTTCTGCTTCATGTTTAACTACTGGAGCACCAAGTAATATTGATACTGATATATTAAAATGACTTTAAATGATTATGTAAAATTGTTATATAATAAAATTATTCAGGATATACAAAACATGTATTATATTTCATAAATTAGTTGATTTAATGCACAATAACGTTATTAATTACAATTTAACATACAACACTATTAAAATGGTACAATAATTTTGCCTTAAAATTTAATGAAATAATCAATTTTTTTATCTTTTAATATGACTAATTAAAAAAATACCAGTCGAAAATAAAACAACAGAAGGACTAACGGGAAAATGAAAAAATGTTGATAATATAACACCTCCTGTTATAGAAATCATTCCTATAAAAATTGAAAAAATAGCCATTTTTTCTGGAGAAGATGAAAAAAATTGCGTAGTTGCAGAAGGGATTAGTAATAATGATATAATAATTAAAGATCCTATAAATTTTATTGCAATACTAATAGTCAAAGCAATTAGAAACATTAAAATAAAATTTATTTTATACACATTAATTCCATCTATTTTAGCTAGATCAGAATTAATAGTTACTAATAACATATTATTCCAATATTTTAATATAATCAAAAGAACTATAATGCAACTAAAAAATATGAAAATTAAATCAGGAACAGTAACTTCTAATAAATTTCCAAACAAATAGTTTGTAAAACGCTCTTTTTGAGTGCTTGACACTACACTCATTATCATCATACCTAATGATAGTGAACTATAGCCTATAATTCCAAGAATAGTATCTAGAGATAGAGCAGAATGATATTCAATCCAATGAACGAATACTCCAAAAAATAGAATAATAATCAAAACTATATAAAACGGATGTATATTAAACAATATAGCACATGCAATGCCTAATAATGAAGAATGAGATAAAGTATCTCCAAAAGATGATATACGACGCCAAATTATAAATGAACCAAGGGGGCCTGCAATCATAGCCAATAACATTCCAGCTAACCATCCAGAAAAAAGTAATTGATACATATTTAACTTGTATTCTCTTAATATTAAATTTACTTTGTTTAAAAATCGTGATAATGATTATGTTTATGATGATATAAAGCTAATTTATTCTTTTTTAAATGCCCAAAAATAGCAATAAACTTCGAATCTTTCGAAACTACCTCTGGTGATCCTGAACAACAAATATGTTTATTGAGACAAATCACTTCATCTGTATTAGACATTACTACACTTAAATTATGAGAAACCATTAAAATAGCACATTTTAAATCGTTTTTAATTTCACTAATTAATTTATAAAACATCGTCTGTCCTAAAAAATCCATACTTTGCGTTGGTTCATCTAAAACCAGTAATTGAGGATTATTTAATAATGAGCGAGCTAACAATATTTTTTGCATTTCTCCATTAGATAATTGTTTTAACGGAATATCTATTAAATGAATAGCATTTACACGTTTTAATACACTTAAATTAGATGTTTTACTTTTAAACAAACTCATAAACCTATTTACTGTAATGGGAAGAGTTGTATTAAAATATAGTTTTTGTGGTACATATCCAATGCGTAAGTGTTTGTTATATATTACTTTCCCCGAATTAGGTTGCAAGAGTCTAAGTATTACTTTTACTAAAGTAGATTTTCCTGCGCCATTAGGACCAATTAACGTTAAAATACGATTAGCAATTAAAGTTAATGAGATATCAGAAAGAATTTGTATTTTATTGAAATTTACTGAAACATTTTTTAATGAAATAAATAATGACATATTCAGTGAACATTGTATAAAATTACTAATATAATATGCTATCATAAAGTTGCATTTATTTAAATAAAAAATTCGATTCTGATATGAAACAACGTATGTATAATACCCATTGCAAAATATAATAAAACAATGTTTTATTATAATATTCAACTATAGTTAACTAACCAAAACTCATGATTAAGTAAATATAAAAAAATTCATGATTTACATTATTAAAAAATGAATAAAAAATTAATTGTGTTTACTAAAACATATACTTAATTTTTTTATAGTATGTTGTGTCGATAGTTTATAAGGGGAACATAGGAAAACCTGAACCGTGTTATATAAATTTAAAAATATTTCATTTATTACTCTAAAAAAACACTTTACACTTATAGTCAGTTTTTTTGTAATTATTTTTTTTGAAATTATATTTGTTAATTGTAGTTCTTTAGATTATCATACAAAAAATGAACGAAAAAATTTTCAAGTAAACAAAAAATTTAAATATTCTTGTTTCACTAAAAAACATTTTTTTTTAGGTTATTTTAAAAAAAATACATCTCTTAATTATTCCTATAATACTTTGATGAAAAATTTAACGTTTAATAAATTATACACATCGAGTATCATTCCAAAACATAATTCATGTTTTTTTACACTATCAACTCACAGTACAAAAAATTTTTCTCATAAAATATTTACACGTTATATGAAAAAACATTGTAAATATATAAGTATTAAAGGGTGGTTAAACGAAAATTTTGTAAAAACTGCTAAGAATTCTGGATTAGATATAAACGAAATTACTAATATAATACATATTATAAAACATCAAATTCGTTTTCATAAATTAAAACATAATAATCCATTCAGTATTTTAATTAAAAAAAATACATGTAATAAAAAAATTTACAAAAATAAAATTATAGGTTTAAAAATATACCACAAAGGAATAAATTATTATGGTGTGATGGCAGGAAATGGAAAATTTTATGATAAAGAAGGATACAGTTTAATGGAAACGTTCCTGAAATTTCCATCGTTAAAAAAATATCGCATTTCTTCTACTTTTAATCCGCATAGATTAAATCCAATAACTAAAAAATTTTCTCCCCATCAAGGTGTAGATCTAGCCATGCCCATAGGAACTCCTATCTTGTCAACCGGGAGTGGAGAAATTATACAAACTAAACGTAGCTTAGCAGCAGGAAGATATATAGCTATCAGACATAATGTAAAATGCATCACTAGATATATGCATTTAAAAAAAATTTTAGTTAAAGTAGGAGAAAAAGTAAAAAAAGGAGAAAAAATTGGATTGTCTGGAAATACAGGTTATACTACTGGACCACATTTACATTATGAAATATGGTTCAAAAATAAAGTTATTAATCCTGAAAAATTAATAATTCCAGAAAGATTATCAGGAGATAGTTTAAATAAATATTTAAAATCTCTAAAAGAAATCATTTGGTATCTTAGAAATATTTAGTTAAACATTTAATTTTTTATTCAATTTCCTTTAATTTCATCAAATTATACTTTTAAAATTCTACTAGTATTAGTTTTTCCTATTTTTCCCATTATATCTCCTTGCGTGATAATTACTAAATTACCTGCATGTAAAAAACCTTTATTTTTCAATAATACAATTGCATCATTAGCTGCTAATACACCGGAATTTTTGCTATTAAAAAATATAGGAGTAACTCCACGATATAAAGAAGTTAATTTGAGTGTGTTAATATGAGAAGATAAAGCAAAAATCGGAAGACCGGAAGTAATGCGTGATGTCATTAAAGCTGTTTTTCCTGATTCTGTCATAGTAATAATAGCAGTAATTCCATCTAAATGATTAGCCGTATACATAGCTGACATGGCAATTGCTTCTTCAATATCATAAAATTTATCGTGTATCCTATGACGAGATACATTAATACTTGGTACTTTTTCTGCACCTTGACAAATTTTAGACATTATTTTTATTGTTTCAATTGGATATTGTCCAGCAGCAGTTTCTGCCGATAACATTACTGCATCACTTCCATCTAAAACAGCATTAGCTACATCCATGACTTCTGCTCTAGTTGGCATTGGGCGCACGATCATAGACTCCATCATTTGAGTTGCTGTTATTACTACTCTATTTAACTGACGAGCACGTCTTATTAAAATTTTTTGAATACCAACTAATTCTGAATCGCCTATTTCTACACCTAAATCACCTCTCGCTACCATAATAGCATCTGATGCTAATATGATATCATCAATAATATTTTGGCTAGATACTGCTTCAGCACGTTCTATTTTAGCAACTATTTTCGCTATGCTACCACATTTTAATGCTATATTACGTGCTATCTTTATATCTTCACTACAACGAGGAAAGGAAACAGCTAAGTAATCAACTCCAATTTTAGATGCGATCTTAATATCTTCTTTATCTTTTTCAGTTAAAGTTTCAGCAGACAAACCCCCTCCAAGTTTATTTATACCTTTATTGTTAGAAAGCATTCCTCCTACAATTATTTTAGTTAGTACTGTACTACTTGTAGTACTAATTACTTCTAATTGTATTCTTCCATCATCTAATAATAATATATCTCCTTTAAAAACGTCATCAGGTAATTTTTTATAATCTATTCCTACTTGATTTTCATTTCCTAAATTCGCATTTAAAAAAGCATCTAAAATAAATAGTTCTCCCATTCTTAATGTTACTTTACCTTTTTTAAATTTTGAAATACGAATTTTTGGACCTTGTAAATCACCTAGCAATGCAATGTATGTATCCAATTTTTCCATAATTTTTTTTGCATTTTTAGCTCTAAGCTCGTGTTCTTCCTTAGTACCATGAGAGAAATTTAAACGAAGAACGTTTACTCCTGATTGAATCATTTCTTTAAGAACAGTATTATCATCTGTAGATGGACCTAAAGTAGCAACAATTTTAGTTCGTTTAAAATACTTTTTCATATTTTCATCTTAAATGAGAGTTTTAATGATATAAACAAATTTTTAATAAATATTTTCGTAAAAACGTAAATCTTAAGTTTCATTTACGAAAATATAGCTATGGTATATAATTTTATTAATTATAATCAACACTGTAAATATTTTATATAAATATATTGTCATTTTTAAAGTCTTTAGCTTAATAAACGACATCAAGTAATGTAAATTTTTTATTCAATATAATACTAATATATATTATAATTCATTTAAATAAAAATAATAATGATTTTTATTATCATGCTTATGATAATAAAAAGATGGATATTGTATACATACACTGTATGCAACAATTAATGTATAAATTAAAATAAAAATTTTAAAAATATATAGTACAACAAAACTGTGAGTATATAGAATTAAAATAATAAGGAAATAATTATGAAAGAAACAAATACAACATGCTATCTGGTTATTTTTGGTGCGAAAGGAGATCTTGCTTGCAGAAAACTTTTACCTTCTTTATATCAATTAGAAAAAATAAAAAAACTGTCAAAAAATATGAAAATTATCGGAGTTGGACGAGCTAATTGGGATAAAAATGTCTATTCAACTGTAGTTCGTAAATCTCTAGAGAAATTTATGAGTGAAACTATCAAAAAAAATATATGGAATGTTTTTTCTCTTCGATTAGAATTTTGTGATCTCGATGTCAATAATATTCATAGTTTTTATAAACTAAAAAAAATGTTTATTAAAGCTAATCATTTAATTATAAATTATTTTGCAATGCCACCTAATACATTTAGTGCTATTTGCCAAGGATTAGGAAAAATAAATTTAAATCTTGAGCCTACACGTATTATAATAGAAAAACCATTAGGCTCTTCTTTACAAACTTCTCAAAATATAAATAATGAAATTAGTAAATATTTTAAAGAAAATCAAATTTTTCGTATGGATCATTATTTAGGTAAAGAGACTATATTAAATTTACTAGCCTTTAGATTTTCTAATTCTATTTTTTATCACAATTGGAACAATAATTTCATAGATCATATACAAATAACTATTTCTGAACAAATAGGAGTTGAGGGTAGAAAAGAATATTTCGATAATACAGGCCAAATTCGAGACATGGTACAAAATCATTTATTGCAAATATTAACTATAATTACAATGTCTCCACCAATAAATTTATATTCCGAAAATATTCAAAACGAAAAAATAAAAATATTAAAGTCATTACGACCATTTAACAAAAAAAACATCCATAAAAAAGTAATATTAGGTCAATATACTTCAGGTGTTGTAAATGAAAAAAAAATACCTTCATATTTAGAAGATATAGGGGAAAAAGTACATAGCAAAACTGAAACGTTTGTATCGATGAAGGTCAACATTGACAATAAACAATGGTATGGAGTTCCATTTTACTTAAGAACGGGAAAAAGACTTCCCAAAAAATATTCAGAAATAGTTATATTTTTTAAAAATGTACCAATGAACATTTTTAGTCACCAAGATGGTAATTTACCAAAAAATAAAGTAACTATTTCTTTGCAACCAAATGAAGGAATAAACATTCAAATTCTAAATAAAATTCCAGGATTAGAATCTAATTATAAATTAGACGTAACTAATTTTAATTTTAATTATTCTCAATGCTTTAAAAAGCACAAGTTATTTGATGCGTACGAACGATTATTATTAGAAAGTATCAGAGGAAATCGATCTTTATTTGTAAGTCGAGATGAAGTAGAATTGGCGTGGTATTGGATTGACTCAATTTTTAGTTCTTTGAATTCTCAAAAAAAATTATTACATTTATATCCTGCTGGTACATGGGGGCCTCGTTCATCTCATGATATGATACAAAAAGATGGTTATGAATGGAACGCTCCATAAATTAAAAATTTTTTATAAATATAAGTGAACCAGTATAAAATATTTTCATATTTAATATAGTATTAAAAAATAATGTCTTATCCAAAGAAATGTTGTTATAGTTAATCATTAATGTGAATTGTATTTATTGTAATGTTTGTAAACATCTAATTACTGTCCTTAAACATGTAATAGTATCATTTAAAATATGTATTATATGGTAATAAATTCTATAAATTTAAATATCACAATAATATAAAATATATTTTGACAACCAAAATATACAATATAAATAATTTTTGTCTAATAATTAATATTATCTTTTTTATAAATTTTTACAGATGTGCATATAAAATATTTGACATCAATAACTAAATTTTAAAAAATATTCTAAATTATATTATTACAATGCACCTAATATTATTTGAAAATAATTCAAAAACAAAACTAGTTTATAAAGTATACATAAATATCAATTGTAAGTTAATATGAGTATTATCATTACAAGATAAAAAAATTCAATCAATTATTTATATAAACAACTTAAACGTTTATTTTCAATAAAAAATTTAGGAAGATAATCATGATTCGTATCGTTCTTTTTTTGCTAACTAATTTAGCTGTTATGTGTGTTTTTGGTTTTATTTTAAGTGTTACAGGAATAAAATCGGAGAGCATATATGGACTATTAATAATGTCAACTATATTCGGATTTAGTGGTTCTATTGTGTCATTGCTAATGTCAAAATGGATTGCATTGAAATCTATTAATGGACAAGTAATAAAAAATCCAAATAGTGATCTTGAAATTTGGTTAATGAATACAATTAAACGTCAATCTGAAAAAGTAGGTATTCGAATGCCAGAAGTAGCAATATATTGCGCTGCTGATATAAATGCATTCGCTACTGGTCCAAGACGTAATTCTGCATTAATTGCTGTTTCTACTGGTTTGTTAGATCATATGAATAAAGATGAAGCTGAAGCTGTTTTAGCTCATGAAATTACTCATATAGCTAATGGTGATATGATTACTATGACTTTATTGCAAGGAGTAGTAAATACATTTGTAATCTTTGCATCTAGAATTATAGCTCAAATGATATCACATGTTTTATCGAAAGATAAAGACGAAAATGATAATTCTCCTGGAAATACGTGGATATATATAATTTCTTCTACCATTTTAGAACTAATTTTTGGTATCTTTGCTAGTATAATAACTCTATGGTTTTCTAGACATCGTGAATTTTATGCTGATGCAGGATCTGCAAAACTAGTAGGAAAACATAAAATGATTGCAGCATTAGAAAAACTAAAATTAAGTTACGAACCTCAAGCATCTAATAGTATGATTGCATTTTGTATTAATGGAAAATCTAAACGTTTCTTAAATTTATTTATGTCTCATCCATCATTAGAAAAACGAATTAACGCTCTATATAATAGAGAATATATGTAAAAAACTGATCAACTAATTGCAATAATATATAAAACATATGGTTTAATAAATAAAAGATATAACATTTATTATTTAAAAAATAATATTTTGATATTACTTTTTTATAAAATTATAAGAATCAAACGAAAAAATAAAAAATTAATTATTAATACACGATGTATGTAAAATTAAAAAATTTGTCTCAATGTGACTTTTATTACCTTAAAATTCTAATGAAGGCCTATGTACATTTCATAAGGCCTTTATTTTAAAAAACGTTGTTTGTATCTTAACATAAATATAAAAAATAGATAATAAGAAGAACTAAAATACCAATTTTTAAACTTTTACGTTCATATGTAACTAAAAAATTTTATTCTGTCCTATTATTTTACGGAGTTTCTAATGGAACTTTTTTTAGATCCGTCAAGCTGGGCAGGTCTATTAACACTTGTCATACTAGAAGTAGTATTAGGTATCGATAATTTAGTATTTATTGCAATTCTTTCTAAAAAGTTACCCCCATGCAAACAAGATAAAGCTCGTTTAATTGGATTGAGTTTAGCGCTTTTAATGAGATTAAGTCTTCTTTCATTTATGTCATGGATGGCAACTTTAACATCAATCATCATTAGTAATAAATATTTTTCTCTTTCGGGACGAGATCTAATATTATTAATTGGTGGTTTATTTTTACTATTTAAAGCAACTATAGAATTACATGAAAGATTGGATAATGATATACGTCAAGATGATGATAACAAAAATTATGCTAGTTTTTGGACCATAGTAATTCAAATTGTTATCTTAGATGCTGTATTTTCTTTAGATTCTATTATTACTGCCGTAGGAATGGTAAATAATTTACCAATTATGATGACTGCAGTAATCATAGCTATGACTTTGATGTTATTAGCTTCTAAACCTTTAATAAATTTTATTAATTCACATCAAACGGTAGTGGTTCTATGTTTAAGTTTTTTACTCATGATAGGATTCGGGTTAGTATCAGAAGCATTAGGATTTTTTATACCAAAAGGATATTTATATTCTGCTATTAGTTTCTCTATTATTATAGAACTATTTAACCAAATTGCGCGTCGAAACTTTATTCGACATCAATCTCGAAGACCGATGAGACAAAGAGCTGCAGAAGCTATATTGAGATTAATGATTCGAGATCAATCTAAAAATACTAGTATAATAACCTCCTCTATTAGTAATACAGAAAAAAAAATTATAAATACATCATGCGCAGATACTGGAGAATTTAAGGAAGAAGAAAAGTATATGATCAATAGTGTATTAACATTAGCTGCCAGATCTATTAAAAGTATCATGACTCCTAGGAGCGAAATTTCTTGGGTTAACGTAGAAAAATCAATATCTAGTATTCGTACTCAATTATTAGACACTCCTCATAGTTTATTTCCTATTTGTAAAGGAACATTAGATGAAGTTATAGGGATCGCGCGTGCTAAAGAACTATTAGTAGAAATAGAAAATAAAACAGATGTAGTAAAATTTTCTTCTACTATTCCACCAATAATTATACCAGATACGATCGATCCAATTAATTTAATGGGAGTATTAAGACGTGCTAAAGGAAGTTTGGTCATTGTTACTAACGAATTTGGTGTGGTACAAGGACTAGTGACTCCATTAGATGTTTTAGAAGCTATTGCTGGTGAATTTCCTGATGCAGATGAAACACCTGATATCATTGTTGAAAAAGACAGTTGGTTAGTAAAAGGTGGAACAGATTTGCATTCTTTACAGCAATATTTAAATACTACAAATTTAATTAAACAAGAAAATAGTTATGCTTCATTAGCTGGATTATTAATTTCTCAAAAAGGACAATTACCTTTACCAGGAGAAACTATTCATATTCCTCCTTTGCGTTTTTATATCGTAGAAGCAACACAATATCGAATTAATTTAGTGCGAATTACTAAAGATAACACATCCCATCATCAAAAAAATAATTAGTGTTATTACTCAACTAATACAATTAAAATAATACAATATAAACATTTTATTTATTTTTTGATATATTCATTAATACAAAATATTTAATACATCTTAAAAAGATAAAATTCATATGTATAATACTATTTTAGCTTTTGATTCTTCAATTTCCAATTGTTCTGTTGCTTTGCTACATAAAAATAATATTTATAGAAAAAATAAATTATGTAATAAAAATCAAACTAAATATATTTTGCCTATGATAAAACAACTATTAATAGAAAATTATATTACTTTGAATGAAATAGATATTATACTTATTTCTAAAGGACCTGGGAATTTTATAGGAACAAGAACAACTATTGCTGTAGCTCAAGGTTTAGCATTAGGATTAAAAATTCCAATTATTGCATTTCCCACTACGCTAATTATGGCAGAACAAGCATGGAAAATGTTTCACAACAACAAGGTTTTAGTACTATTAAAAATAAATAATAGTTTATTATATGTTATACAATATGTAAAAAATGAAAAATGTTATTGGACACAACAAACATCAGAAATAATACTGTCTATTGAACAGACTATTAGAAAAATTTCTACCTTTCAAACACCATGGATAATAGTTGGAAATTCTTCAAAATTATTTCTAAATAACGTTTGTAAACATCTAATCGTAACTAATATTGCGTTTCCTCAATCAGAATTTATCATTTCTTTATATTTATCACATAAAATTTATCAAAATTATAAAAATTCTTACAAAATATCTCCAATGTATTATCGTCAAATAATATATTAATAAAGACTATATAACTTCTATTAACTCAATATAAAATACATCTATTTATCCAGAATTTTAATTCTGGATTAATAAATATTTAAAATATAAATAACATTTTTATAAAAAATTAGTTTTGTTTTTATTCCTACTTATTCTGGAATAGTAACGTTTAATTCTAATATAGAAATATCTTTTTCTTTATGATCCAATTGAACTGAAATCATTTTAGGATCAACTTTAATGTATTTACAAATAACGCGTAAAATTTCTTGTTTTAATTCAGGCAAATAATTTGGTTCATTATCTTTCTGCCTACGTTCAGCAACAATGATTTGTAATCGTTCTTTTGCTATGTTAGCAGTATTTTTTTTTCGAGATAAAAAAAAATCTAATAAAGCCATGTTTATCTCCTAAATAATCGTTTCAAAAAACTCTTTTTCTTTTCTTTAATAAATCGAAAAGGAACATTTTCACCTAATAAACGATTTACAGTGTCATAATACGCTTGTCCAGCATGAGAAGTTGTATGTAAAATTACAGGTTTACCTTGATTAGATGCTTTTAAAACAGAAGAGTCTTCAGGAATTACTCCAATTAATGGTATTTTAAGAATATCTAAAACGTCTTGTATGCTTAACATTTCTCCTTTGTTAACTCTAATTGGATCATAACGAGTTAATAATAAGTGCTCTTTTATAGGAGCATTGCATATATTTTTTGAACGTTTAGATTTTGATGCAATAATCCCTAGCATACGATCAGAATCTCTTATAGATGATATTTCAGGATTAGTAGTAATAACTGCTTCATCTGCAAAATATATTGCTAAAATTGCACCAGACTCTATTCCTGCTGGTGAATCACAAATAATGATATCGAAATTCATTGCTATTAGTTCTTTAAAAACATTATTTATACCCAACGTAGTTAATGCATTTTTGTCTCTAGTTTGAGATGCTGGAAGAATAAATAAGTTATCTGTTCTTTTATCTTTAATTAACGCTTGATTTAAATTTGCATCCCCATTAATTACATTTATAAAATCATATACTACTCTACGCTCACATCCCATAATCAAATCTAAATTTCGTAATCCTATATCAAAATCAATTACTATCGTTTTTTTTCCTTTTTGTGCAAAACCTGTTGCTAAAGCTGCACTAGAAGTAGTTTTGCCAACGCCTCCTTTACCTGATGTTACTACAATAATACGCGTCATAAATGCATCCTTAACAATTTTTATTACAGCTTAAATATTTTTAATTTTTTATTTTTTATATAGATTCTAACACTTTGTCCTATGAAATTCGAAAAAAATTGATCAATTAATAAATATTCTCCCGAGATAGAAACTAGTTCTGCAAAAAATCTAATACAAAATATTTGACATGTAATATCTCCTTTAGCACCAGCCAATACTCTCCCTCTCATATTTCCGTAAACATGCACATTACCATCTGCAATTATTTCTGCTCCTGCATTTACATTACTAGTAGCTATTAAATCAGAATTAATGGCATAAATTTTTTGACCAGATCTAACTGGAAAATCAATTATTTTGGTTTTTTCATATTTATTGAAAGAAAGAGCGCAATCAGTACTTGATTGATATCGATGAGTATCATTAATTGTATTGTTAGATAAAATTGGTAATCCAGATTTTACAATGATATTTTTTAAAACATCATTGTAACAACCACTTATCCCTACAATACACAAATCAAATGAAATAATTACTTTTCTTATATTATCTAAATTGTCTAAATTCGATAGTTGTTCTACATTAATTATAATTGGTAAATTTTTAAAAAAATTGGGAGATATTTGGATTTTTTTATTTAGTTCTTTACGTATTAAAACGATAGAGTTAGTTTTCAAATGAAGAACTAATATTTTAAGAGTACTTCCTTTTAATTCAAGTGGTAAAATTTTCATTATTTCAAACACTTTTTCAAATGAAAAAAATTTTAATATTTTAATATAGAAAATTTTAAATAACATTAGAATATTCTTGAACAATTATTACATCTTCAATATTAAATAAAATTATCATATAAGACATTATATTAATAAAATAAATAGTAAAAATAAAGAAATAAAAAATATCAGTCACTTATAAAAGTGTTATTATAAAATATAATGTCTTTTTTTATATAACGATATTTTACAATATATTATCAAAAAATATGTGATATTCAACATGATAATTCAATGTATAGTTAAATATCTATCGAAAGAGAATAATGTCAAGTACATGACAAATACAAACAAATTACTTTTAAAAAACATACATTTATTTCTAAAAAAAAAATTTTCATATCAGGAAACATATATAGTGATTTATATTTAAATAAACTAGAAAAAACAATAACTATATATACTCAAATGTTAAATAATTGGATTTATTTAAAAAATAAAACCAAACATATAGTAAAATTTATTTTATTAGAAGATAAACAAATAATTTTAAATTCTAATCTTATATTATATTTTTGGCCAACAAGTAAATTTGAAGCTATATTTCATTTAAAACGTATTCTTTCCTTTTTATCTGAAAAAAACCACATTTTTTTAATTGGAGAAAAAAGAAGTGGGATACAAACTGCAAAAAAATTGTTGAAGACATGGATACATCTAGAAAAAATAGATTCTGCAAAACATTGTCATCTTTTTTCTGGTAAAATCATCGTCAAACCAAAATTTAAATTTGAAAATTTTATATACCAACAAACATGGAAAGAAATTTGTATAAAAACTATACCAGGAGTATTTAGTTATAATAAAATTGATATAGGTTCACAACTATTAATATCAACATTTTCAAAATCAATACAAGGAAACATACTTGATATAGGATGTGGATCAGGAATTTTATCAGTATCATTAGCTAAGCAATCTAGTAAAGTAAAATTAACATTAGTTGATACACATATAGCTGCATTAGTATCTAGTCAATTAACTTTAGAATGCAATGATATCATAGGAGATATATTTCCTAGTGACGTTTATTCAAACATTCATAAAAAATTTAATTTTATTATGTCAAATCCTTCTTTTCATTGTAATTCAAAAATAAATTTAAGTTTTATAAGTACGATTATCAAAGATTCAGTGAGATATTTAAAAAAACAAGGTGAAATAAGAATTGTAGTTAATTCAAGTATATCTTGCGATCAATTTTTTAAATATGCTTTTGTAAAATATAATATTTTAAAAGAAAATACTAAGTTTAAAGTTTATCAAGCATATCAAAAAAATAAAAAATAAAATAAAAGTTAATACCCAGAGCGGGAATCGAACCCGCAAAGCCATATAGCCGAGGGATTTTAAATCCCTTGTGTTTACCAATTTCACCATCTGGGCTTAATAAAGATAAATGAATAAAATAATAAAGGCGCATCCCGGAATCGAACCGGGCTAAACGGATTTGCAATCCGCTACATAACCAATCTGTCAACGCGCCATACCTTTAAAGTTTATCAATATTAATTCATAATTACAAGTACTTTAATATCAATTAACACAGTAGTATAAGTTATTTTTTAAAAATTACGTTTATTATAAAAATAATTTCTTTAAAATTTTGGATATATATTATATAATGTTTTATTACGTAATAGTCGTTTATGGAGGAATGGCCGAGTGGTTTAAGGCAGCGGTCTTGAAAACCGCCGATGAGAAATCATCCGAGAGTTCGAATCCCTCTTCCTCCAAAATATTATTCAAAGTTTATTTTTTTTAATTCAATTAATAAAAAGTGTCTCAAACGAAATCCTAATAAAAAAAGCATGATTAAATAACTACACCCCGATAATAAACATATTAATATCAATTGATATAATTTAAATAACATCGTTCCTGAATTCCAGTTAGAAAAAACATCTAAATTGAAGTATAAAATAAAAATCATAACTATAGAAGCAATAAATATTTTTCCTAAAAACATTAACCATCCAGGTTCAAACTGAAAAAATTTTTTCTTTAATAATATTGAACACAACAAAATAAAGTTTATCCAAGCTGCAATACTAGAAGATAATGCAAAACTGTTATGTTGCAAATAAGGTAAAAAAATACTATTCATTAACTGAGTTATTATTAAAATCAAAATAGAAATAATTGTAGGACTAATAAAATCGTTCTTTGAATAAAATTGGGATAATAAAACTTTTGTTAAAATCAATGGAATTAATCCTATTGAATAAAAAATTAAAATATTTTTAGTCATAAGAACATCAAACATCGAAAAACTTCCGTATTGAAATAATACGATTATTATTATTTTTGATAAAATAGCTAAAACAATAGAACTAGGAATAGCTACTAAACATCCAATTCGAAGAGCCCAATTTAATAATTTAGAATATTTTCTTTTATCGGTATTAATTTTACTATTTGATAATAAAGGTAATAAAATTGTTCCTAAAGAAACTCCAAAAATTCCAGAAATAAATTCTACTAATCTATCAGCATAATATATCCACGATATAGATCCAGGAACTAAAAAAGAAGAAAAAATAGTATTTATAATGACTGAAATTTGACTAATTAACATTCCAATAACAATTATACTAATTTTTTTTAAACTTGTTTGTAATCCAATATTTTTAATATTTAATTTTGGAAATACCAACATATCAATTCTTCTTAAAAATGGAATTTGATAAAATACTTGGATTAATCCACCTAATAAAGTTGCCCAGGCTAAAGAAAAAATAGATACGGAAAAATATGAAGAAAAAAATAATATAAAAACTATTATGTTTAAATTTAATATCATAGGAGAACAAGCAGGTATAAAAAAATAGTTCCAAGTATTAAGAATAGAACTAATTAACGATCCTAAAGAAACAAAAAATATATAAGGAAAAACAATTTCAAGTAATTTTGTTGTTAAATATAATTCATAAGGATTATTGTTTAAACCAGGAGCAATAATTGAAACTATATTCGATGCAAAATATATTCCCAAAAATGTAAAAATGCCTAAAAAAAGCATCATAAGACCTAATACATTAGAAATGAACTCTTTTATAAATTTAACATTATGAATATTTTTAAATTCTGATAAAACAGGTATAAATATTTGAGAAAAAAATCCTTCTGCAAAAATTCTACGAAACAAATTCGGAATTTTAAAAGCTAAAAAAAAAGCATCTGTTAATCCTGATGCTCCAAATGTATATGCAATAAATGTGTCTCTTATAAATCCTAATATTCTTGAACAGAAAGTAATAAAACTTAATGATATTAACAATTTCAAAACATTCACAATTATACTACCTTTTAATTATGTATAATGTAAAAAATAAAACTATTAGTTAATTTTAGTATTATTTACATCATTAGAATACTGCTCAAATTTAAAATTTATAGTAATTTCTAAAAATAGTTTTTAAAAAATAGATCATTACTGTAAAACAATGAACATATTCGTAATTAAAAGATTAAACTAATATAATTTATTTTATGAAATTCTAATAGTGAATGAATTTTTATTAAAAAGATATAATCTTAAAAAACCTTGATAATACTAAAATATTTACTAAAAAATTTTTTATTGAACTTTAGCACAAAAATAATACTAATTTGTTGAAATAAAACACTAATACAATTAAATTTTATTACTATTTTAAAATATATCAGAACAAGAATAATGTTATTAATTAATAGAAAACAAATTAATAAAAATATTTATACATTTTACAAAAAATGATTCTGTAACAAGTATAATTGTATTATACAAAAGTTCTACAACGCAAAATAATTTTAGAATAAATACCAAAGACCTGTTAATTACATTAAATATATATAAAATAGTACAATATCTATGATCATATACCACTATATATTGATACATGATATAAATTATATCCATTCAACTACTAGATATTAATATATCTTATTACTTCCGCAATAAACAAATAAATAATTAGCAAAGTTTTACTTATTATTACTATCATAGATATATATGTAATATTAGAAAAATGAATTATTTAAATATTTTTAACATTTTAAACAATAAATTTTAATTTCGTTTACTTTAAAAAAAATAAAAATATCATTTTATTTATTTAAATATAAAATGAAAATACAGTTATAATAAAATAATTATTTTAGTTAAAAAAAAATTATGCAGTAAGAACTAAATTTTATCTATTTACCATAATGACGCCTGTATTATTTACTATTCCTGATATTATTGTACCATTATCTAATTTTATTTTTACTTTTTGATTTCTATAAGCATTATTCATTGCATATCCTTCTGAAACAATTGTAAATCCTACGTCTCTAATTGTTACTGACACTTTTTGATGAATTTTAATTAACCACATAGGTCGTAATAAATTTTTAGTAATTAATTCGTTCTTTTTAATATTTTTTAAACTCATTAAATTCAATATTTTTTTCTTATTTAAATGTGCATTAAACTTATTTTTATCTAAATATCCATATTTTATAGAAATGTCTGAATCTACTATTCTTGTTCCCTTTTTAATATTTCGAGAAGCTACTATATATTCTCCTTTAACTTTAACTTCTACTTGGATGAATTGATGTATTTTCTCGCATATCACTTCAATGTTCATTAATCCAAATAATTTTAGAGTATTTGAAGCAATAAACGTAGGAGAAGAACATGTTAACCATTTTTTAGAAGAAATATCGTTATATAAAATAATACTCATACTATCAGCATATGCAAGATTTTTTTGCTTTAAAAAATTAACGAGATGTTCTGGAAAACTATTAGCTTGAATTTTAAAAACTATTAAAAATAATAAATTTAATAAAATACATATTTTAAAAATCATATACTTTTCCACTATAATAGTTATTATAATAATCATACTCATAAAATACACGTATACTATGTACATAATTATATTAATTCATATATATAAAATTAAAATAAATGAATAATTTTGCATCCATTATTGTATTATACATTTTATATATCTAAGTTCAGTTTAGTAAAAAAATTAATATATTTTTTGTAATATTATATTTGAAAAATAAAATACACTGGATAAACAATGTTAAATAAACTAGATAAAGAATTTTATTTTAATAAATGCGTATTAAATTTACGTTCCTATCGACAAGAACTATTAGCTTCTAATATCGCTAATAGCGATACACCAAATTATCAACCATTAGATATCGATTTTTCAAAAGCATTAAATGAACTCTTGAAAAAAAATGATAAACAACCGCAATTTCAATTAACATTAACTTCCAAAAAACATATTCCTATTACACAGCATAAAAAATTAGAAAGCTATGAAGAAATGATAGCAAAAAAATATATTATAAAAAAAGATAAAATAAATATGGATGTTGAAAAAGTAAACTTTATTAACAATAGTTTATTATATCAAATGGATATCATTTTTATAAACAACAAATTTAAAAATTTAACTAATGTATTAAAAGGATAACATATGTCTTTACTAAAAATATTTGACATTGCAAATTCTGCAATGATTGCACAATCTCAAAAAATGCAGATGCATGCAAGCAATTTAGCTAACATAGATAGCCTAGTAAACACTAATGGAAAATTACATCCATATATAGCAAAAAAAATAATTTTAAAATTTGATAATTCTAATGATGTTAGATCTGGAGGAGTTAAAGTTGAAAAAATAATAGACGATACAACACCATTAAAAGTGATATATGATCCCAATAATCCTATCGCCAACTCTAAGGGATTTTCTGAAATTTCCAATGTTAATGTAGTCACCGAAACTATTAATGCTATCTCAGCATCCAGAAACTACCAAGCTAACTTAGAAGTGTTAAATACAATCAAATCTATGATTATGAAAACGTTAACCATTGGACAATAAATATAAATTTAAATAATTGTCACTTTATCAAAAATTTAAAAAATTCACGATAAATGCAAAATTTCAGTAGCGTGATGTTATGTGTATAATAACATAACGCTATTTTTTCCAAACAAAAACACAAAATGTAATTAAATTAATTTACTAAATATTAGTATTCAATATATTTTTTAATTTAACCAAAACAATCAATACAATAGATACTTTTAAGACTAATAAAAAAATTAATTTAAAATCAAAAATAATACATGAAAAAATTTTATTAATACTTTTTCATAACATAAAGATTATTTTAACGATATAATTGTTTTTGAAAGTATAAAACTACATAAATTTATATTAATTATGCAATAAATATGTTACTTTTTTTAAAAATAATATATATTACTATCCAAGTACATAAATCAATAATATTATTATATTTAAAATACTATCTAAAATAATATTAAAAAAAAATTAGTATAAATATATTAAACATAAATTGATTCAATGTAGTTCTAATAAATAATTAATGTTATATGAATCATGTGTCATTATTATAATTGTTTATAAAAAAACTTAGTAAATAGTTAATATATATAATATTTAATGCTGTCTTAAATAAATAACGTTTTTATCTTGAATAAATTCAATTATTGATACAAAATTAAATATTACATTACATTTTTTAAAAAAATTATGGAATTTTCAATATATTTATCTATGATTTCTGCTAAAAAAATATTAGAAAATCAAGAAATATTAGCCAACAATTTAGCTAATATGTTAACAACAGGATTTAAAGCAGAATTATACTCTAGAACTATTTTAAATGATAATGCTCATTGGAAAGAAAATCCTTACGGATCGGAAAAACGATACAATCTTACGCAAGGTTCATTTCGAAATACTATGCAACCTTTGGATATTGCTGTCATCAATCCAGATGGATGGATAGTAGTAAAAGTTAACAAAAATAATGTAGCTTATACTAAAAATGGACATTTAAAAGTTAATGCAAAAAGACAATTAACAAGTCAAGGATATATAGTTATAGGAAAAGATGGACCTATAGTTATACCAAAGGATGCTAATTGTAAAATATTATCAAACGGAACAATAACAATAACAAAAGGAAAAAATAAATTTAGTCAAAAATTAAATAAAATAAAATTAGTGAAAATTAAAATAGAAGATTTAATACATAGAAATGGCGGATTATACTTTATTAATAACAATAATCAATCTAACAAAATAATTAAAGATAATCCTCACATAAAAATATTATCTGAAACGCTAGAAGATAGTAATGTTAATCCTTCTGAAAGTATGGTTAATATTATTTCTGATTCTAGAAAATTTGATATGCAAATGAAAATTTTAACTAGTTTTGATGAAAACATACAGCTTGTTAACAAATTTCTAAATATCAACAACTAAAAAGGAAAATCTTGTATATGATACCTTCTTTATGGATTGCAAAGACCGGATTAGATGCTCAACAAATAAATATGAACGTAATTTCTAATAACTTAGCTAATGTTAGTACCAATGGATTTAAGCGTTCTAGAGCAATTTTTGAAGATTTGATTTATCATACAATACGACAACCTGGATCAAAATCGTCTGGTGATACAACATTACCTTCTGGACTTCAAATGGGAACAGGAGTAAGACCAGTATCTACAGAAAGAGTTCACAATCAAGGAAATTTATCTAAAACTGATTCTTCTAAAGATATTGCTATAAATGGAAATGGATTTTTTCAAGTACAATTACCAGATGGCGATTTTGCTTATACACGAGACGGATCTTTTCAAGTAGATCAAAGTGGACAATTGGTAACTAACAGTGGATTTCCTGTGCAACCAGTAATTAATTTTCCATCTAACAGTGTTAATATGCAGGTAGGAAGAGATGGAACAGTAACAGTTACTTTACAAGGTCAGTCTCAACCTATGCCAATAGGACAATTGCATCTTATTAATTTTATTAATAGCTCCGGATTATCAAATTTAGGAGAAAATTTATATCAAGAAACTGAAGCTTCAGGTGATCCTATCGTTACAATACCTGGATTAAATGGTACAGGATTACTATATCAAGGATATGTAGAAACTTCTAATGTCAATATAGCAGAAGAATTAGTTAATATGATTCAAACACAACGCGCTTATGAAATTAATAGTAAAGTAATTACCGCAGCTGATCAAATGCTACAAAAATTATCCCAATTATAATACATTATAAAAATTTTTATCAAATCGTGATCATTAAAGGTGATATTTTTGTGACTATGTTATTTACTTTTAAAATCAGATATTATGTAATCTTCATATTGCTCACAGTACTTAATGGTTGTGCTTTAAATCCAAACACAATTTTTAATAAAAATATATTAAAATCTTCTGATTCTTCTATAACTTGGCCAAAATCAATTAATCATTCAAATTATCAAGAACCAAGTGCTAATGATTATCATTTTGAGCCATTATTTGAAGATTATAAACCTAGAAATATAGGAGATACTTTTACTGTTATTTTACAAGAAAGTCTTAATGCAAGTAATAATGTATCTAGTAACTTAATTCACGATGGTAACGCTAATCTTGGAATAACATTTGGAAATGATCAAAAAAGCAATAATCATGAAAACCAAACTGGATTAAATAGCTTTTTTAAAAACAATTTTACTGGACAAGAAAGTTCGTTTGCAAACAATCAATTTGTAGGATTAATTACCGTAACGGTAGAAAAAATATTACCAAATGGAAATTTAGAAGTGTCAGGAGAAAAAAAAATTTCAATTAATAAAGAAGGGGAAAAAATATATTTTTCGGGAATAGTTAATCCTCGTACTATTTCCAAAAATAATTCTGTAATTTCCACTCAAATAGCTAATGCTCATATTGAATATATCAGTGATGGATTTATCAATAAAGGACTCAATGTTGGCTGGTTTCAACGTTTATTTTTAAGTATTTTATCTTTTTAACAAGATCAATAATTAAAAAAATAAATATTGTATTTAATTATGTAAATTATTGATATTTGTTATGAAAATATTTAATCATTGATATTAGTCAATTGAGGAATTCTATGTTCAAAAAATATTTATTAAAATACATGGTTATACTTTTAGTTATTATAGATTCAAGCGTATATGCTGATAAAATAAGGGATTTAACAACAATTCAAGGAACTAGAGATAATCAACTTATAGGTTATGGTTTAATCGCAGGTTTAGATGGAACCGGAGATGATACTCAATATATTCCATATACTATGCATACACTGCAAAATATGTTGTCCCAATTAGGAATTGGATTTACTTCAGAAAAAAATATGAAGCTAAAAAATATTGCAGCAGTTATGGTGACTGCAAAATATCCTAGTTTTATTCATTTAGGACAAAAAATAGATGTAAACGTTTCTTCTATAGGTAATGCAAAAAGTTTAAAAGGAGGTACGCTATTAATGACTCCTTTAAAAAGTATTGATAATAAAATATATGCTATTGCTCAAGGAAATGTTTCAATAGATGAAATTTATTATCCTAAAAATGTGCTTAATACAACCATAAAAAACCAATATAATAGCGGAAAAATCATTGATGGAGCAATAATAGAAAGAGAAATTAATAATAATTTTGGAAAAAGTCAAATTGTTGTATTACAACTTCACAATGAAGATTTTACTGCAGTTCAAAAAATTAGTGATTTAATTAATACAAAATATCCTAATACTGCCGTTGCATTGAATTCTAGAACGATACAATTATATACTCCAGAAGACAGTACTGTTCAAGTACGTATGTTATCTACTATCCAAGACATTGATGTTGACCTACCTATTCAAAATGCAAAAATAATTATTAATACTAAAACTGGTGATATTGTTATGAATCATGAAGTAAAAATAAATTCATGTGCAGTTGCACATGGAAATATGTCTATGATTATCAATGCAACTAAAAATGTACAATATCATGTCAATAACCCTGTTAATCACATGGATAATGATGACTTAAAAAATCAAAAAAATGACTTAAATAGTTATAATAATCGTCATGAAATAAAATATATTAATAAAGTTACACATCTCAATAATATAGTTCGCGCACTCAATTCTCTTGGAATAAAACCTATTGAATTAATATCAATTCTTCAAGCTATGCAAAACGTAGGATGTTTACATGCAAAATTAGAGATTATATAATTATGAATAACGATTTTTATTTTTTCACCAATTTGAATTTTAATGTTGAGCATAAAAATGATTTAACTTTGTTAAAACAAAAACAGAACAATAGTACTGTAAAAATTGCAAAAAAAATAGAAGGACTATTTCTCTATATGATGTTAAAAAGTATGAGAAACAGTTGTCCAAAAGATACTCTAATTGACAAAAATCAAGAACATATATATGAAGATATATATGATCAATTTATTACTCAAAAAATGAGTGAAACAGGTTTGGGATTAGCAAAAATAATTGAAAAACAAATCCAACAATTACATGAAACAATTCCAAATTAATATTATATATAACTAAAATATTAATATAACCTAATAATAAATAGTATTTTTAAACTGTTTAAGTTTTAAAATAGTAATAATGTATATTTTTTATAATTGCATAAACTATAAAATAAAAACGTGATTTATAATATTTGATATACATTCTAAAAAACTTTTAATTTAAAAAAATTCATCCCATGATCTTATAACTACAATATATATTTATTTTCATGGGAGAACGATTAAAAGCAAATAATTGTATAATATTATTTATAATGTACAATTTAAAAAACTTTTATATGAAAAATCTCGCAACTATTATTAATAAAATTTTTATATATTTTTTTATTTTTTCAATATTTATATAGATAAAAATATATTAAATAACTTTATAACATAAATGTATTCTTTTATTTATCTTAAAATAAATATTACTAAAATATATTTATATACTATACTAAATAACTTTTTAAAATAAACAATTTTTACATTGTGTTAATATATTGAATAACAAAATTAACATGAATATTTAAAAAATTTTATACATTTTATTAAGAATAAATATAATATTTGAAATAACATAGTTTATTTTATTCAATATTATTATTGTATGAATATTTAAAAAAATTAGTTAAATGTATTATATAATTTGTATAAAATCACACCGTGATTAAGTTTTAATTATTTTGAACATCGTTTGTTTTATATATACATTAAATTCTTTTTATTACATCATTTTTATTGATAATATAAATAATTTTATAATACTATACTAATATAATAATTATATTGTTAATAAAGTTCTATTAATGTTTATGCATTTACAACATTCACGTTTTCATATTTAAATAATGTTTTCCTAGTCAAAACGTATTAATATAATTTTATCTTTTAAAATATTAACAAAAAAAATTATTCAAAAAAATTTAATTTTATTATATCTTTGTTTTAAACAATTTTTTTTTAATCAAGTGTAAAACAGAAAGAGATAAATGCTTGTCATCTTTAATGACCTCATTTCTATTACATTTAGAACAAATATGAAATTTAGATTCTCTTATAGATGAACTCAAACGTTGTCTAGACATTTCTAACAAACCAAACTTAGAAATATCTCCAATTTGAATGCGCGCACGATCTTGCTGAATAGTATTTCGTAATCTATTTTCAACTAATCTTTGATGGTTAGATATTGTCATATCAATAAAATCAATTACAATTAATCCACCTAAATTACGCAATCTTAGTTGACGTGAAATTTCATCAACAGCTTCTAAATTTGTATTAAGAGCCGTTTCTTCAATACCTATACCTTGAGTAGAATGAGCTGAATTTATATCAATAGCAGTTAATGCTTCTACAATATCAATTACAATTGAACCTCCAGAAGGAAGTTTTACTTTACGTTGAAAAGCAGAATTAATTTGTGATTCTATTTGATAATAATTAAATAAAGAATTTTTCCCGGTGTATAATTTAACTTTATTTTTAAAATCAAATCTTCCTAATAAGGATATACACTGACGTACTAAATTTAATATTACTGGATTATCGACAAGAATTTCATCAACATCATGATGCAAGTTATCTCGTAAAGCTCGAATAATAATATCATTTTCTCGATGAATTAAAAAAGGTGCCGTATTAATTTGAGCGGTTTTTTGAATTTTACTCCAACGTTTTAATTGAAAGTTTAAATCTAACTGTATAACACTTAAATTTTTTTTAATTCCAGCAGTACGAATAATTAATCCCATATCAACGGGACATTTTAATGACAATAACAATTTTTTTAAGTAAGTCCTATCATCTCCTTCAATTTTTCTAGATATACCTCTGATTTGAGGATTATGAGGCATTAACACTAAATAACTACTAACTAAACTAATAAATGTAGTTAATGAAACACCTTTGTCTCCTCTTTCTTCTTTATTAACTTGTACAATATACTCTTGTCCTATTTTTAAAAAATTATTATAACGAATTTTTTCGAAGTTATTAATACAAAAATATTTATTAGAAATTTCTTTAAATGGTAAAAATCCATTTCTACACGATCCGTAATCAATAAATGCAGCTTCTAAACTAGGTTCAATACGAATTACCGTTCCTTTATAAATATTTGATTTTTTTTTTATGACATAAGTGTTCAATGTCTAAATTATATAATTTTTTACCATCTATAAGAGCAACACGAAGTTCTTCTCTTTGAGTAATATTAATGAGCATTCTTTTCATTATAACTAGTTCTCTTGTTTAAAATTAATGAAAGGACATACATTAAATCCCTATATAGATAAAGTTAAAAATATTTAATATTGAAAAATAAAGACCTACTATTATTTTTAACAATTATAGTGACTAAAATTTTTAGTAATTTGTATAATTACATATAAATTACTTTTTTTAGTTACATATTATTACTACAACTAGGTAATTTGACCTTAATGGACGAAGAATATTATTATAAATTTTATTATTTTTAACGCTTACAAATGATAATTTTAAAATTATAAATTAAATTCTATAATGAACATATAAATGTTATTATATTAAACTACTAAACAACATGCTTTATTCCTATATTTCATTATATTGAATATATATTATATAATTTTATAATTATAATTCATCTATTTAACTAACATTATTTTAATTAACATTATCATAAAATTTAAAAAAATTTGTTATTTATAATATATAGGATAATCAATGATAGATAAAATACTTCCTGTATCATTTTTATATACTACAAAAAAAAATATAGAACAAAGAATAGATAATTTCTTACGAAGTAAGTTTAAACAATTACCAAAAAATACAATTTATAAAATACTAAGAACAGGACAAATTAGAGTTAATAGAAAACGCGTAAAACCTAAATATAAATTGCAAATTGGAGATTTCATAAGAATTCCTCCCATGAAAGATATTGATATAAAAAAAAATAACACAAATGTAAATGCAAAATTATTTTCTTTATTATCTAATAATATCTTATATGAAGATAATTATCTACTAATACTAAATAAACCTCCTGGAATAGCAGTACACAACGGAAGTGGTATTCACTGCGGAATTATAGAATATCTTAGAACATTGCGTGATGAAAACTCATATCTTGATTTAGTCCATAGATTAGATAGAGGAACATCTGGTGTACTAATGATAGCTAAAAAACGCTCAATATTATGTGAATTACATAAACAACTACGAGAAAACAAAATTCAAAAAAAATATTTAGCTTTGGTACATGGAAATTGGCCAAAAAAATTGAAACATGTCTCTGTTCCTTTATTAAAAACTAAATCAAATTATGATCATATTGTTAAAATAAATCATACTTTAGGAAAATTTTCAAAGACCTACTTTCAAATAAAACAACAATATACTAACAACACTTTGATGCTTATTACTCCAATAACTGGAAGAACACATCAAATCCGAGTTCACGCTCAATATGTAAATCATCCAATTGTTTTGGACAGAAAATATGGTAAAATCAACTTAGACAATTTGATTAAAAATAACGTATCTACTCATAGAGTATTATTACACGCTAGTTCTATTAATTTTTTTCACCCCCAAAAGAAAATATTTATTCATGTAGTAGCACCTATGGATGCAGAATTTAAAACTATTTTAAAAAACCTTTAAAATGGTTAAATCCAATAAAATTATAGTATTTCTATAAGATTTTTTTAAATACAATTTATAATATACATATTACTTTTAGATATTTATTTTTCAGAAAATATTCCATAAAATATTTAATTTTACAGAAAGTTTTAATAACAATAATTTAGCAGTTTCAGTATATTTTAACTATATGACACTTTTTAAAAAATAGGAAACAACATGGCAGTACAAAAAAGTAAACCGACTCGTTCTAAAAGAGGAATGCGTAGATCTCATGATCACATAAAAGTCCCAGTATTATCTGTAGACAAAAAATCAGGAGAAACTCATATTAGACATCATATTACTAAAAAAAAATATTACAAAGGTATAAAAATATTTTAATTTGTTAGTGTTTTATATATACAACACATAGTGCTGTTTAAAAAATAGCACTATATATATTTATATTATGTATGTATTATGTATGTATTATGTATATAATGTATTGAAATATACGAAACTACAATGTATATGTATATATAAAACGAATTAATTATTATTAAAATAACTCTATTTATTCTTTAGCATAAAATTTATTTTAATCAAAAAATAAATTTATATTAAAAAAATAAAATAATTAAATATTAAATATTTATGTCTTATAATTATTATTGTAAAAGGAATATTAATGTATTCACATTCCATACTCTTTCCAGGTCAAGAATTACAAAATATAAACATGTTATCATCTCTTATTAAAGAAAACAAAATTATAAAAAAAACTTTTGACGAATCTTCTGAATATGTTAAATACGACTTAAATGCATTAATAAAAAGAAGTTCACAAGAAGAAATTAATAAAAATAAATTTAAATTATTGATTACCTTTACGTTGTCAATTGCTATGTATCGTTTATGGAATAACAAAAATAAAAAAAAATCAATTATATTAGCTGGACATAGTTTAGGAGAATATTCGGCATTGGTATGTTCACAATCATTAACGTTTCACGATGCTATAAAACTAATTATTCTTCGAAAAAAATTTATGAAAGAATCCATGAACAATAAAAAAGGAGCTATGCACGCAATAATAGGATTAACAAAATCTAAAATTGAAAAAATATTAGAAGATTTCAAGTATACAAAATCAGTTTCAATAGCTTGTATCAATACTAAATATCAAATTGTTATTGCAGGAGAATTTTCTGTAGTTCATAAAGTCAGTGCTATTTGCAAAAAAAATGGTGCTAAAAAGATTTTTTCTCTTCCTATATCCCCTCCTTCTCACTGCATTTTAATGAAAAAAGCTTCTAAAAAGTTGTCAATAATACTTAATGAAATAAAATTTAGCAAACCTATGTTTCCAGTAATTAATAATGTCGATGCACGATGCGAAACTTCTATATCAGCTATCCGAAGAGCATTGGCAAAACAATTATGTAGTCCAGTACAATGGGTTAATACTATCATATATCTAATGTCTAATTATACATTAAAATTTATTGAAGTTGGACTAAATAACACATTAACTAATCTAAACAGATCTATAATAAAAATATTATAAATTAAATTTAACAAGACAATTAACTTCTTCTAAATTTTTTTAAAAATAATTATTCAAAACTCATAATGAACTTCAAAAAAATAGCATTAGTTACAGGAGCAAGTCATGGTATAGGAAAAGGAATTGCTAAAAAACTAGTAAATCAAGGAATCACAGTAATTGGAACCTCTAAATCACAGTATGGAAAAAACATAATCAATGATTACTTAAAAAATAAAGGTATGGGTATAATTCTTAATACTGCAAATTGTAATTCCATTGAAAAAACTATAAAAAATATTTATAATAATTTTAAATACATCGATATATTGATAAATAACATAGGAATAGTAAAAGATAAATTATTAATTAATATGACAGATAAAGAATGGAATGATGTTATAAATATTAATTTAAATTCCATTTTTCACATATCCAAACCTATTGTCAAAAACATGACTAAAAAAAGAAAAGGAAAAATTATTACAATAGGATCAATTATGGGACATATAGGTAATCACGGGCAAACTAATTATTCTGCTTCTAAATCTGGATTAATAGGATTTCATAGATCTTTAGCATTAGAAGTTGCTCATAAGGGTATTTGTATTAACATGATAGCACCAGGTTTTATTAAAACAAGAATGATAAAACATTTAACGCAACGCCAAATAAATAAATACTTATCAAAAATTCCTATGAAAAAACTTGGAACTATTGATGAAATTTCTGAAGTTGTTTTATTCTTAATATCTGATCGTATTAGTTATATTACAGGTCAAGTTATACATATCAACGGAGGGATGTACATGCCTTAAACTTTTAAAATATATTTAATAATATTTAAATTATTATATATATGTGGCATATATTTTAAAAAACATTTTATTACATTAGCATAAGATATTTATATGAATAGCATAGAAAGAAAAGTCAAAAATATTATTTCGAAACAGTTAGGATTGATAAAAAAAGAAATAAAAAACTCATCTTATTTATCGGAGGACCTTGGCGCAGATTCATTAGATCACGTTGAATTAATTATGACATTAGAAGATGAATTTAATATTGAAATTAAAGATCAAGAAGCAGAAAATTTAAATACAGTACAATCAATACTTGATTTTATAAAAAGTAAAATTTTATAACATTTATTACTATTTTAATTCAATACAACATTAAAAAATCGATATCTTACTGTTAAAAAATTAACTTGGAATATATATATCATGTTAAATAGTAAATTTATAGTCATTGAAGGAATAGAAGGATCTGGAAAAACTACTATGTGCAATTTTACTAAACAATTACTATTTAAATATGGTGTAACTAATGTCATAAATCTCAGAGAACCAGGAAGTACTCCCTTATCTGAAAAAATAAGAAACTTAATTAAATACTCTACCAAAAATGAACATATTCATAGCGAAAGTGAACTATTATTAATTTATGCAGCTAGAATGCAATTAATAAAATCAACCATTCATCCAGAACTGAAAAAAGGAACTTGGATAGTAATTGATAGATATACGTTATCTTCGTTAGCTTACCAAGGAGGTGGAAGAGGTATTAGTAAAAAAAAAATATTACTATTACAATCACTTTTTTTCAAAAATCCCATTCCTGATATAACACTTTATTTAGATGTTTACCCAGAAATTGGTTTAAAAAGAATTCAAAAAAGAAAAAATTTAGATCGAATAGAAAAAAATACATTAACTTTTTTTATTAAAGTAAGACATACATATTTAAGGTACATCAAGAATCGTCCTAACATTATTAAAATTAATGCTAATTACAATTTAAATATAGTAAAAAAAACATTTGAAAAAAAATTTTATTCTTGGTTTAAAAAAAATATATGAACCTATATCCATGGTTAGATATGCACTATTACAATATTATTTACCATTTGAAAAACAAAAAAAATAATCGTGCTATTATTTTAAACACATATAAAGGAATAGGAACTACTTCTCTGATAAAAAAAATCGGAATTTGGTTATTATGTATTAATCATATGAGCAATGGTTGTTTCTGCAATCAATGTCGAAATTGTCAACTAGTTAGCTCAAAACACCATCCTGATTGGTATAATATGAAACTATTTTCTCATAATAATATAATAGGAGTTGATACAGTAAGATGGCTATGTAATGAAATATTTAAAACACCTAAAATAAGTAAAAATAAAGTTATATACTTTCCTGATGCGTCACAATTAACAGAACACGGAACTAATGCTTTATTAAAAACACTAGAAGAACCTCCGAAAAATACATATTTTCTATTAATAAACTACTTTTCTTATCCATTATTACCTACATTACGTAGTCGATGTACGCTATACAAGATTTCAATACCATCAGAAAATGTTAGCATCAATTGGTTAAAAAATAATCATCCTGAAATAAAAGAACACATCTTTAAAACTGCATTACGTGTTAACAAAGGATCACCTATCTATGCTAAAAAATTTATTTTTACACAATTATGGAAAACACGAAACACGTTTTTTCATGACTTAACATACTCTATAAAAAATGATAACCTATTTTATATTTTAGATAATTTAAATTTAGGTGATATAAAAGAAAAAATTTTTTGGTTATGTAGTTTACTATTTGATTCTATGAAAGCAAAATATAATGATATGAATCATATCATTAATTTAGATAAAATAGATATAATAAGATGCTTTGAAGAAAAATATTCTTTTTTTTCACTTGATAATAGTCTCAGATCATGGATACATTTTAATTTTAAATTGATCAACATTTCTGGAATTAATAAAGAACTGTTACTTACTGAACAATTATTACGATGGGAAAGTATTTTAAAATTGTATAAATATTAAAACTGTTTTTAAAAAAGAGAAAAAATTATGTTTTTCGTAGATTCACATTGTCATATTGACCTTTTAAATTATCAAAATTTACATTCAGGAATAGAAGATGTATTAAAAAAAGCTTTCGAAAATAATGTTAAATTATTACTGACAGTATCAACATCTATAAAAAATTTTAATTATATAAAAAACTTTATAAAAAATAATAAAAATATTTTATTATCTTGTGGAATTCATCCATTATATCTTAATCAAAATCAAAACGAAATAAAACAATTAGAATTACTTTCTAAAATTAAACAAGTAATTGCTATAGGAGAAACTGGATTAGATTATTATTATCAAAAAAATAACTGTAAAGCTCAAAAATTATTATTTCGACAACATATTCGTATTGCAATTAAACTGAATAAACCATTATTAATACATACTAGATGTGCAATTGATGACACAATCACCATCTTACAAGAAGAACAAGCGGAACAATGCATAGGAATTATGCATTCTTTCACTGAAAACATTCATTATGCAAGAAAATTGTTAGATATGGGATTTTATATTTCTTTTTCTGGTATTGTAACATTTAAAAATTCTGAAAACATACGCAAAGTTGTACAATTTATACCTTTAGATCGAATTTTATTAGAAACTGACGCTCCATATTTAACACCAACACCACTCCGAGGACAAGAAAACCAACCAGCTTTTTTATATCATATAGCAAAAACAATTTCTAAATTAAAGAAAATAGATACTAAAACCCTAGCTAATAATACTACACAAAATTTTTTAAAACTATTCCGATTAAAACAAAAATTATTAAAATATATTTCATAAATTATTATATAATAATTGAATACGTAATGTCGTTTAATAACTAATATCCTAACAATAATATTTATATAAATATATAGAACTAAAAAAAATTTTATTTTCAAATGTTTTATGCATAATCAATTTCATAGGAAATTAAAATATATGTTTAAAAATATATTTTCAAATTTACAGAAAATAGGTAAATCATTGATGTTACCAGTATCTGTGCTCCCTATAGCTGGAATACTGTTAGGAATTGGATCCGCAAATTTTTATGTTATTCCGCATATTATTTCTAGAATAATGGCGGAAGCAGGAGGATCAGTATTTTCTAACATGCCTTTAATTTTTGCTATCGGGATAGCATTAGGTTTTACTAAAAACGATGGAGTTTCTGCTTTAGCAGCAGTAATTGCTTATGGAATCATGACTCATACGTTCTCTTTGATGATTCCATTTGTTCTAAAAACATCAATTTTAGAAACAACCAACAAACATTTACTAGATACTGGAATACTGGGAGGCATTATTGCTGGTACCATTTCTGCATATATGTTCAACAAATTTTATTGTATTCAACTTCCAGAATATTTAGGTTTTTTTTCTGGAAAGCGTTTTGTTCCTATTATTTCAGGTTTATCAGCTATTATAATTGGTTTAATTTTATCACTCATATGGCCACCTATAGGAAATACAATAAAAATGTTTTCTGAATGGGCAGCGTATCAAAATCCAACACTAGCTTTTGGAATGTATGGTACAATAGAACGCGCTTTAGTACCATTTGGATTACATCATATATGGAATGTACCTTTTCAAATGCAAATAGGAGAATATAGTAATTCTATAGGACAAACATTTCATGGAGACATTGCTAGATATATGGCAGGTGATACTACAGCTGGAAAATTATCGGGAGGATTTATATTCAAAATGTATGGTCTCCCTGCTGCAGCGTTAGCAATATGGCGATGCTCTTACAAACATAATAGAGCGAAAATAGGAGGAATTATGATTTCTGGAGCATTAACTGCTTTTTTAACAGGAATAACAGAACCAATTGAATTTTCATTTATATTAGTAGCTCCTATATTATACATAATTCATTCTATTTTAGCTGGTTTAGCTTTTCCTATTTGCATTTGGTTAGATATGAGATCAGGTACTAGTTTTTCTCATGGATTAATTGATTTTATAGTATTAAGTGGAAACAGCCATAACTTGTGGTTATTTCCTATTATAGGAATACTATATGGTGGTCTCTATTACATTATTTTTTATCTGATCATAATTAAGTTAAATTTACCCACACCAGGAAGAGAAAACTCTGAAACAATATTATTACATAAAAATACAAAAGAAATGGCGCCATTGTTAATATCTGCTTTAGGAGGAAAAAATAATATTACTTTCTTAGATGCTTGTATTACTCGATTGCGTATTACAGTAGCTGATATGTCTAAAGTTAACGTACAACAACTAAAAAATCTTGGATCTTCTGGAGTTATTATTTCAGGATTAGGAATACAAGTTGTATTTGGAACCAAATCAGATAATATCAAAACAGAAATAGACAATTATATCTTAAACAATTAATATGTTTAAAATAAAAAACAACATCTAATTTCAAATATTTTGTTCCTTACTTCTAACATATAATTACAAAATTGTAATGACATTCTTAAAAAAGGCATATTATTTTGAATATTAAAAGCGTATTTAGTCAAATAATAGAGAAAAATATTGACTCTAAAATAATTTATAAAGATGAAAATGTCACTGCCTTTCATGACATTAAGCCACTAGCACCTGTACATATACTAATAGTTTCAAATCAATTAATTAAATCCACTAATGATATTAGTGAAAAAAATAAAGATATACTAGGACATATGTTATATTCAGCAATTGTATTAGCTAAAAAGTTTAAAATTAATAAAAGTGGATATCGTATGATAATTAATTGTAATGAACATGGTGGACAAGAAATTTTTCACTTACATTTACACTTATTAGGAGGAAAAAAATTAGGAAGAATGACTTCTTAAAAAATTTATTATTAAAATAATCTCATCAATAAGAATAATTATAAAGGAGTTTTTTAATAAAAATCGTATATATATTAATATTATTATCTACATTAATGCTAACTGATTGTAACTTTTTATTTAAAAAAAATTTTTTAAAAGATAGAAATCATACAAGATTTCTATTAAAAAAATATGTATTTATTGATTTATTAAATTTTGAAAAAGTATTAAAAAATGATTTGTTAAAAAAAATAAACAATATTAATATACCATTTCAAGACAATTTAATACTTGTAAATGAAGTCAACAATAATACTATTTATGAAATAAACACAAATAAAATTCAAGATATATTTATTAATTTTTTTAATAAAGAAATTTCTTGCTTTAACGTAGCTCAAAAAAGTAATATTAAAAAAGCTAAAAAAAATTTAAATATTTCGTCTAAAGACATATTAATTAACAGAAACAAAGCATTAATGTTAGCAAAAAAAATAAATGTAAATTATTTGTTATATAATTCTATATATGAAAAGCACAAACAATTATATATGCAATTACAAATTATTGTGGTTAATTCTAAAGAAATTATTTTAGAAGACAATATGTTAATAGGAAAACTTGAAAATTAAATTGTTTATTAATTTAATATATATTTTATATAATGAGTATTTTAACTTACTTCGAAAATTAAAAAAAATTATAATTAATACCAATAAAAATATTAACATGCTCAAATATACTAAAATAGATACAATATTGTAATATTTGTAATATGCATTTAATAAAATTAATATAAAAAATAAAAATATCATTTTATGTTGGAAAGTTTTTAGGTAAAATAAACCAATCTTGACTAAACAATAAATATTGTACTATTATTAAAACATAGTCACCTTATTTTTTAATATATACGTTTAAATATATAACACATCAAAATTTTAACGAAATTATATTTTTTATATTATAATTTTGTATATTTATTCTAAATTTTAATATTATAATATTAGAAAATATTAATTTGAAAGCACTTTAATGCTCAATTAAGTTAAAAAATAAAATTCAGTTTTTTATACGAAGTATATTTTTTATTTTTAATATATATTAAAACCTATATTTTCAAAAATATACTAAACACTAATGTTATTTACAGTTCTAGGAAAAGGACATACATCTCTAATATTTTTAACTCCAATGATATATGATAAAAAACGTTCAAAACCTAATCCAAATCCTGCATGTGGGACAGTTCCATATTTACGAAGATCTCTATACCACCAATAATTTTTTTTATTTAAACCAAATTCAGAAAATCTTTTATCTAAAATATCTAGTTTTTCTTCTCTCTCAGATCCTCCTAAAATTTCTCCAATTTTAGGTACTAATAAATCCATTGCTGCAACAGTTTTACCATCTTTATTTAATTTCATATAAAAAGCTTTAATAGACCTAGGATAATTTACAATTATAACTGGACAACCAAAATACTGTTCTACAATATATTTTTCATGTTCTGATAATAAATCCATTTCTGAAAATATTGAATTTAAAGAGAACTGTCCCGATTTTTTTAAAATATTTATAACTTCTTCATATTCTATTTGGACAAATTTTCTTTTTGAAAATTGTTGTAATCGAGATATAATATCTGTATCTGAAGTTTTTTTAAAAAATTCAATATCTATTAAGCATTGGTCTAAAATATTATTCACTGCATGTTTTAACATTTCCTCAGAAAATGAAACTAAATCATTTAATGTAGAAAAAGCAGTTTCTACTTCCAACATCCAAAATTCAGCAAGATGCCTACTAGTATTAGAATTTTCTGCTCTAAACGTTGGACCAAAAGAATAAACTTTTGACAATGCGCATGCATACGCTTCTAAATTTAGTTGACCAGAAACACTTAAAAAACTTTCCCTTCCAAAAAAATCTTTTTTAAAATTTATATTTGAACAATCAGTCTTAGAAAGATTAGAAAAATCCAGTGTAGATACTTTAAACATATCACCACACCCTTCGGCGTTTAATCCTGTAATAATAGGTGTTGCAATCCAATAATATCCTTTTTTATATAAAAATTGATGTAAAGTTTGAAATAAACAGTTTCTAATCCTAGATATAGAACCAATAAAATTTGTTCTTGGTCTTAAATGAGAATATTGCCTTAAATGTTCAATAGTATGCCTTTTGGACGACATAGGATAACTTGAAGGATCATTAACTAATCCGACTATTTTTATTGTTTTTGCATTAATTTCATATAATTGGTTTTTTTTGAGTGATTTTATTAATATACCATGCACAATCATTGAACAACCAACTGTTAATTTTATAATATCTTGATAAAAATTAAATAAAGAACAATGAACTACAACTTGTATTGTATCGAAACAAGATCCATCATACAAATCAATAAAAGAAATACCAGATTTTGAATTTCTTCTATTTTTTACCCAGCCTCTTACACTAATAAGTGTATGCTTTTTTATTTTATTATGATATATATCAGATACAGAAACTATATCCACGACGTTATCCTCAATAATTATATGAAATTATTTAAAAAAAATTATTTTATTTTAAATTAAAAGCTTTTTTTAAATTTTCCATAAATAATTTATTAAAACAAACTATTTTTTCTGGACTGTCTGAAAGTTTAGCTACCGGTTTACCATTACATTCTACTAACTTAATGACAATATTTAAAGGATTTACATTAGGAATATCACAAGTCAATTTCGTTCCTATACCAAATATTGTATTGATTTTTTTATTAAAAAATTGAAATAAATGCACTATTGTTTCAAAATCTAGACTATCTGAAAACAATAATGTTTTTGTTAACGGATTTATTCCAAGTTTTTCATAATGACTAATAGCTTTTTTACCCCATTGAAATGGATCACCAGAGTCATGTCTTAATCCTTTATAATTGTTTGCCAAATCAAAACTAAAATCTTTTAAAAAAGAATCCATAGAAATACAATCTGTTAAAGCAATACCTAAACATTCTTTGTACTGAAGTAACCATGTTTTTAATGCGATTTTTTGACTATTTTCTAAAATAGGACTAATTTGCTGATGTGCTTGAAACCATTCATGAGATTGAGTTCCTATAGGATGCATTCCAAAAACTTTAGAAAAATGATAATTACTTGATCCAATTAACCATGGAAAATTCATTTTTAAAAATTTAATTATAGAAAAATGAATGTCATACGAAAATCTTCTTCTAGTTCCAAAATCTATTATTTTTAATTTAGATATATCTAAATTTTTAGTTAGTTTATGAAAATGAAAAATCTTTTTTTTTAAATAATTTAAAGCAATGTTTGATGTAACATTAGGCGATGTATTTGTATGAACTATTTCACTTATCAACGATAACAATGGAACTTCCCATAATATCACATCTTTCCATAGTCCGTGTATGTAAATACACAACTGTCCATTCTTATTGAAAATATTTACTTGCGAAAGATTATATCGAAAATCCTTTAACCACAATAAATATTCTTTTTTAAAAAAAGGAAGAGAAGACATATATATATATTCATCATTAGTAAGATACAAATTAGTAGCCATCATTTCAATTTGATTAATCAACATTTTAGAATAATTGCCAAAAATATTGACACCTCGACATATAAATTTTGCAGATACAGTAACATGTTGATAATAATAAAATACCACTTGTTGCATATGAAACTTATAAGCATCAGTGTCTAAAAAAGTTTTCAATATTGGATAGCTGTATTTCTTCATATTATATTTGATGCATATTATTGTAATTAATAAATTTTAAAAAAATTATAATGTATTAACAGCACATATTACACTTATATTTTTTTAAAACATCAATATATATAACAACTATTGAAATTTTAAATTAAATATAAAAACAATACTACGAAATATCATTATTAATATGTACTATCTCGAAAACGTATACATAATTTTAAGTATTTATATTGTATAATTTAATTAATAATATATTATTCTAATTCCGTTAAAAAATCATATTTATTAATATTAAACTACTTAATATTTAAAATACATTCTAATAAATAGTTATAAAAATCTGACAATAATTATAAAGAAAGAATTATAACAATGTTTTATGTAATAGTAAAAATTAAAAAATAAAATATATACTAATAACTTAAAAAGAATTAATTTTAAAAAAGCAATAAAAAGATCAATATAGAAAAAACAAAAATATCTTATTTTAATAAATCTTTCCACTAATTTTTTAAAATAAAGAATTTATCTTTATAACAATATAGTTAAATAATTAATTATTATAGTATACCAAAGACTAATATCATTAAAATTTTTTTTCTTAATAAAACAAAACGTATTCATTAGCTTTAGTTAAAAACTATATTTAGAAATATATTTTTTTAATTAGAACTTACATTAACATATATAAAACTTAAAATTTATAAATATTATATAATATTTATAAATTAGTTATTATAGTTATTATTAAAGAACTTACATTCAATGAAATATGAATTATGAGATATCTCTGGCTATTATTAAATATTATTTGTACTTTCAAACTCATATAAATACTATTAATAAAAAATATCATTCAATACAACAACTTATTTTCATAATTAATATAGTATAAATCTAACATTTATAAAAATTTTTCTATTACTCATAAATTTCATAATACATTTCGAATTATTATCAAAAAAAATATAATCTAAAGAAGGTAATTATGTCGCTAGTATATGTACAAAACGCAACTTTTTTACTTAATCAAAACAAATTACTAAATGATATAAATTTCCAAATTAAAGAAAAAGAACGAATTTGTTTAGTAGGAAACAATGGAACTGGGAAATCTACTTTTCTCAATATTATTGCAAAAAAAACAACATTAGATAATGGCATAATTACATACAAAAAAAATATAAAAATAAAATATTTACAACAAAACATTGTTTACAATAACGATAAATCTATTTACGAATTTATTTGCGAAGATATTGCACATGAATCTCAATATTTAAAAAATTATTTTCATATTTTGCATCATTTAAAATTTACGAAACCTTTAAATGATTCACAAAAATTAATCCAATTAAAAAAAATATTTAATACAAAACAATTATGGGAAAAAAAGACAAAAATTGATAACATTATCAATTTTTTTGGATTAAATAATCATGCTATGTTATCTTCACTGTCTGGAGGACTACTAAGAAAAATAGAACTCGGAAAAATATTAGTAAGCGAACCTGACTTAATAATATTAGACGAACCTACAAATCATTTAGATATAATTACTATTCACTGGCTAGAAGAATTTTTAACAACGCATCTTATTAGTTTATTATTTGTATCTCATGATCGATCATTTATAAATAAAGTATCAACTAGAATTATTCATTTAAATTCTGAAGGTTTAATTTCATGGACAGGGAATTATGATTCTTTTTTAAACGATCAATTCAATAATAGATGTATAAATGCAGTAAAAAAAATAAAATTTAAAAAAAAATTAGACAAAGAAAAATTGTGGGCTAATAGCGGAGTCAAAGCGCGATCTACAAAAAATGAAAGTCGAATAAAACAATTACAAAAAATGATAGACAAAAGTAAACTTAGTCAACCTATTATGAAAACAACAAATATTGTTATCAATGAAGATAACTATTCGGGTCATCTATTTTTTAAACTAAAAGAAATATGTTTTAATTCAAACCAAATGATTTTAATTAATAGTTTCTCGGATATTATACAAAGAGGTGAAAAAATTGCGTTAATTGGAACAAATGGAAGTGGAAAAAGCACACTATTAAAATTAATTATAGGAGAATTGAAACTAAATAGTGGAAGTATTGTCTGCAATCCTAACGTGAAGACAGCATATTTTGATCAAAAACGAGTCAAAATTAATTTTGAACAAACTGTCTTAGACAATTTATCTCATGAAAAAAATGAAATTTCCATTAATAATAAAAAGTATCATAAATTAAAATATTTAGAACAATTTTCATTTCCAAAAGAAAAAATTAAATTAAAAGCTAAAGTACTTTCAGGAGGAGAAATAAATAAACTACTATTAGCAAAATTATTTTTAAAAAAAAGTAACGTTTTGATACTGGACGAACCAACGAACGATTTAGATTTAGAATCATTACAAAACCTAGAAACTGCATTAAAAAAATATAAAGGAGTAATCCTTCTAGTTAGTCATGATCAAAAATTTATTCAAAAAGTAGCTAACAAATATTGGTTTTTTAAAAAAAACGGATATATTGATAAACATTTAATTTTTCCTGATATAAAAAAATGGAATGATATTATAAAAGTAGCTCCAAATCTTGATTCTTTACAAAAAACTAATAAAACTGTACTAAATAAAAACCAACTAATTTCTAAAATATCAAAAAAAGATCTAAAAAAAGAGCTAAAAAATATACCAAAAAAAATAGAAAAAATAGAAAATTGTATTAATCATTTACAAAACGAAATAAATTCTTCAAAGTTTTTTTGTTTATCACCAGACAATAAAAAAGAACTCTTAAATCAGTTAAAAAATGCAGAAATTAATTTAGAAAAACATTTTTTAAGATGGGAATATTTAGAATTATACAAAAAATAACTTATAAATATTAAATTACATATTATTAATATGAAAAAATCAAAATTTTATTGAAAAATACAAAATAAACAGCAAAAAATATTTTTATATCTTACATAAAAAAATAAATGTTTTATTCTAAAATAAGTAGAATTTACGTTTTTTATTTAAAATACATTTTTAAACATAAAATAAAATATTTTTTAAAAATTTATACAAATATACTAACTTATACATTATATCTATAATAGTTAATCATCATACAACTATATGAACAACAATTTTTAAATTTCTTAGAACATGTTATACATTGAATAAATAAATTATGACATGAATTATTATAACAATTCTTGTACATGTCACAATCGTTTTCACATTGAGAACACTTAGATAAAATGTCATGTGATACTATTTCACTTATTCTTTCATCAAAAACAAAGTTCTTTCCTTTAAAAAAAACCGGTAAACCATTCTTCTTAGCATCATTAACATATCCAATAATTCCTCCTTTTATTTGATACACATATTTAAAACCATTATACATCATCCAAGATGATGTTTTTTCACACCGAATTCCTCCAGTACAATAAATTACAATT
This sequence comes from Buchnera aphidicola (Meitanaphis flavogallis), assembly GCA_039830035.1. NCBI lineage: Bacteria > Pseudomonadati > Pseudomonadota > Gammaproteobacteria > Enterobacterales > Erwiniaceae > Buchnera > Buchnera aphidicola. Next base: position 384,431 of record CP140038.1, read on the forward strand.
TGTTCATTTTTTTTATGTCGTAGAAAACCAATGATTTCTTTTAATTGCATTCTAAAAGTATTAACCGGGATATTAATCGCTTTTTCAAAGTGACCAATTTTATATTCATAATGATTTCGTATATCTAAAAATATTACGTTACTTTTATTTAACATATTATTCACATCTACAGATTCTAAATATTTTCCATCGTAATTTACATGATGTAATTCTTTACATAAATTATCCGCAAGAATTGTTTTTTTAACTTTTATACGTAATACCCAAAAAGACCGTTTATTATCTAAAGATTTATTAATATATACATTTTTTAAATCCTTAGAATATGTCCGAATGAAGCATTTTACATTATCATATACATTGTTAGGAATACTGATTTGCGCATTAATACCTTCTCTAGCTATATATATTCTACCAAAGACATCAAAATTGTATAAAGCTATATACCAATCATTTCTAAATGTTTGAGTATTAATTATAGGAAAATATTTATAAAAAGAAATTGTAATACGAGGGACATCATCACATAACATCCTGTTTTTTAATTCTTTATTAGAAATAACATTGTTTAAAATAACCATTTACATAGTTTCTCCTATATTTATGTAATACAATATTTGAAAAAACATAAAATTTTAAATTAATAAATATTTATATAACATAATATACATATTAAAATAATTTAGATTTTTTTAAAAGTAATTGTTGCTTTCTTAATTGACATTGAAACAAAGTAGATTTTATATTTTCTACGATTGTAAACGGAGCATATCGTAAAAAATTCTTATTAAGCAATTTTATCTTTAATTTTTTTATTTTTAAATCAATTTCAGACATTTCTTTTTCTATTTTTTTAAGCTCTATTGTTTGAGAAAAATGACCTAAGATAGGAATTAATAATTCTGCTCCAGGTAATGAATACAATAAAACAGATAATTTATGTTGATTATTAGTTAATATATTTATATCTTTTAAATACAAAATTTTTTTTATATACTCCTGATATGTTCTTATTAATGCATATGTATCTAAATCAACATTACAAAAATATATAGATATGGGCATTTGATAAGGTAAGTTCATATTTATTCGACTTTGACGAATTATTGACATTAAATGTTTGATCCACTTCATTTCTTTTATAACAATATCATTTTTTAAACTTACATCATATCTTGGAAACTGACACAACATAATTGTTTTAATGCGTTTTATTTTTAAAAAAACGCGAAATTTTTGCCAAATTTCTTCAGTAATAAATGGAATAATAGGATGAGCTAAACATAATATTGATTCTAACACATAAAACAAAGTATGTTTAGTACCAACTAATTCAAAATTCGAACAAGATGTAATAAAAGATTTAACTAATTCTATATAAAAATCACAAAATTGTTTCCAAACAAATTCATATAATATACTAGCAGCTATATCAAATCGATAAGTATCTAACGCATATCTATATCTTTTAACTAAAACATTCAATTTTAGTAAAATCCATTGGTCAGCTATTGACAACACTTTTCTTTCATCATTTATTATCACTCGTTTATCAATGTTTAATAATACAAAACGACTAGCATTCCATAACTTATTACAAAAATTACGATATCCATAAAGACGATCAACACTCCAGTTAATATATCTAGTTGGACTAGACAATATTGCACAAGTAAAACGCAATGCGTCAGTACCTACTGCTGTAACTCCTTTAGGAAATTGTTTTTTAGTTTTTTGACAGATTGATATTTTTAAATTAGATTCTAATGTATTTTCTGTTCTTTTTTGAATTAATTCTTCTAATGTAATTCCATCAATCATATCCAAGGGATCAATGACATTACCTTTAGATTTGGACATTTTTTGACCATTTTCATCACAAATTAAACCAGTAATATAAATTGCTTTAAATGGAATTTTTGGTTTTCCATTTGAATCTTTAATAAAATGCATACCAAGCATAATCATTCTAGCAATCCAAAAAAAGATTATGTCAAAACCACTTACGATGACATCAGTTGGATAAAAATATTTTAAAAAATTAGTATCTTTAGGCCAACCTAATGATGAAAATACCCATAAACCAGAAGAAAACCATGTATCTAAAACATCACTATCTTGTTTTAACTCTATATTATCCGGTAATGCATATACTTTTCTTACATCGTTTTCGTTATGTCCTACATATATATTATTTTTTTCATCATACCAAACAGGAATTTGATGCCCCCACCATAATTGTCGAGAAATACACCAATCTTGTATATTACTCATCCAAGAAAAATACATATTTTCATATTGTTTTGATATGAACGTAATATCTCCATTTTTTACAGCTTGCGAAGCTTGCTTTGCTAATTCAGTAACATTTAAATACCATTGATCAGTTAACAATGGTTCAAGTACAGTATTACTTCTATCTCCATATGGAATAGTTAAAGTTTGTACTTCCACTTTTTCTAATTTTTTGTGTATCATTAACTCATTAACAATTTCTTTTCGCGCTAAAAATCTATTCATATTACGAAATTTAAAAGGAATTTTTTCACTATAAAAATATGAAGGTAGTCCATTAACATTATATTCTTGTGCAATATGAGAAATATTTCCGTCAAGAGTTAAAATATTAATCATCGGTAAGTTATGTCTTACACCAATTTCAAAATCATTAAAATCATGAGCAGGAGTAATTTTCATACAACCAGTACCTTTTTCCGTTTTTACAAAATTATCTCCAATAATAGGAATTATTCTATTAATTAATGGAACTAACACTTTTTTTCCTATTAATTTTTTATATCTTACATCATTAGGATTAACGGCTATTGCTGTATCTCCAAATAACGTTTCAGGTCGAGTAGTAGCAATTGTCAAGAACTGATTACAAGTTTTATCAATACAACATAGATCATCATTTACTAATGTATATTTTATGTACCACATTTTCCCTATACAATCACGATTCTGTACTTCTAAATCAGATACTACTGTTTTTAGCATAGGATCCCAGTTAACTATTTTTTTTCTTTTGTATATTAATTTTTGATTATATAAAATAATAAATGCTTTTCTCACTGCATTAGATATCTCAGAATCTAAAGTAAATTTTATTTTTGTCCAATCTACAGAAATTCCTAATCGACGCATTTGATTAGTAATTATTTTTATAGATTTTTCTTTCCATTTCCATGCTTTTTTTATAAAATTATCTTTTCCAAATTCTCGAATAGTTTTTTTTTCTTCTAATAATATCTTTTTTTCAAGAATAATTTGAGTAGCAATACCAGCATGGTCCGTGCCCACTTGCCAAAAAGTATTTTTGCCTTGCATACGATGATATCTTACCAAGATGTCCATAATTGTATATTGAAATGCATGGCCTATATGCAAATTACCAGTTATATTTGGAGGAGGTAATATTATACAAAAGTTGGGTTTACCACATTCTAAATTAGGTTTAAAATATCCATTTTTTTCCCAAAAATCATATAAAGTTTGCTCAATTTCAAAAGGATTAAAAGATTTTTTCATTTTTAAAGTTATTTAATCAAAAGTAAGTTAATATTATGTGAAACAGTCGTTCCAGAGCATAAGGATTGTACATTTTACATCATTTTTGAACTTTTTAATATATTTAAAAGAAACTGAGAAAGTAATGGAATAGGACGTCCTGTAGAACATTTCTTGTTTCCTGAAATCCAGGCAGTTCCGGCAATATCTAAATGAGCCCACTTATATTGCTTAGCAAACTCAGATAAAAAACAAGCAGCTGTAATCGCACCAGCTACATTTCCCCCAGTATTATTAATATCAGCTATATTTGATTCTAAACTTTTGTAATATTCTTTAAACAAAGGTAACTTCCATATTTTATCATCAGTTTGACAACTAGATTTTTCCAAATCTTTTGCCAACATCACATCATTAGACATTAAACCTGTAACATCATTTCCCAATGCAACAACACATGCACCGGTCAAAGTAGCTATATCAATAACTATTTCAGGATCAAATTTTGTAACATATGTAAGCACATCGCAAATCACTAATCGACCTTCAGCATCTGTATTTAATATTTCTACTGTTTTTCCAGACATTGTTGTTAACACATCACTAGGACGAAAAGATTTGGCACTAAGCATATTTTCACAACACGCTAATATTCCTATAACGTTTAAAGGTAATTTTAATTCAGAAATAATAACCATCAATCCAAAAACAACTGCTGCTCCAGACATATCATATTTCATTTCATCCATATGTTTTGATGGCTTAATAGAAATACCACCAGAATCAAAAGTAACCCCTTTTCCTATAAAAACAATGTTCTTTGAATTATGTTTTTTATCTCCTCTATATTTTATTATTGACATTAGGGCTTTGTTTTTAGATCCTTGTCCAACAGATAAATATGCATTCATACCTAAATTTTTCATATCATTACAATCAATAACACGAGTATTCATAATATCAGGATATTTTAAAGATAATTGTTTAGCCTTAACAGCCAAATATGAAGGAGTGCAAATATTAGGTGGAGTATTTGATAGATCTTTAGCAAACTTTGTTCCTTTTGAAATTGCTATTCCGTGTTCCAATGCTGTTTTAGCATGTGATATGTTATCGTTACGTCTTATATTAAAAAAAATACTATTTAATGAAGCAAATAACTTTAATTGCGTAGTTTTAAATTTGTCAAAACAATATAAATTATTCTGAATAGATTCTATCGCAAATCTAATTTTCCAATATATGCTTAAATTTTTAACATTAAGTTCAGAAAAAAAATAGTGAACATTGGAAACTGGTAATTCTCGAATTATGTTTATACTTTTTTTAAAAATTTTTTTGTATATATATACATCAAATACATCTTGCTTTCCACATCCAAACAACATAATTCGTTTTACAGGAACAGAAGGAAGATCATACAATAATAAAAATTGACCTAATTTTCCTTCTATTTCTTTTGTATTGATCATTTTGCTAATATAACCATTAGAACGCTGATCTACATCTTGCATTAATCCATTAATTTTTGAATTTTCAAATAATCCAAAAATCAGACAATCAGGGTTTTTCTCATCTAAACTACTGTATTTTATATTATATTTCATATTTTTTTCCAAAAAAAAAATAAAACTTTTTCATTATTTATTAAATAAATTAATGTTTTAAATTACGTATTCAAGATAATACATATATAAAAAATTACATGCCTCAAGAACGTACATAATATAAAATGTAGAAATTTCTTATTATAGTTAAAGCGACTACAATATTTTGTTAGAAAAAACTAATCATACGAATATTTTAAATTCATATTAACTTGATATTTACTTATTTTAATTAAATTTCAATGTAACTTAAATGTTCAATATGATAATATCTAATTTTATTTAACTAATTTTAATGATTAAGCATGTATATATTTAAAGTATATAATTAGTTTTTTAAAAAACGCAGACATACAATTCTGTTTTAATAAATATATCATTATAAAAAAAATAAAACTAAATTAATTTTTACATTATACAATGTCTAATTTTTTTAAAATAACCAATCAATAAAAATTAATATATTATAATTAAAACTTTTTTACAACATTATATGCCTGCAAAAAATAAAATTACATAGAACGCATAAATCAATTAAATATATTTTTATAAATTATTTGTTTTTTATTCATTTTTCAATTTCAACATAAAATATAAAATTATATTAGAGATAATAAATTATGAACACATTATATAATAAAAGCTGTCTTAGATTATTAGACTTCCAAAAATGCGAAATTGAATACATTATTCATTTGTCTAGTTTTTTAAAAAGTTTAAAAAAAAATAATAAAGAAGTGCGTTATTTAAAAAACAAAAATATTGTACTGATTTTCGAAAAAGAATCAACTAGAACTAGATGCGCATTTGAAGTTGCAGCATTTGATCAAGGAGCTAATGTCACATACCTAGGACCAGGAAACACTCACTTAGGATACAAAGAATCCATAAAAGATACCGCTAGAGTATTAAGTCGCATGTATAATGGTATTCAATATCGCGGGCATAATCATAAAACTATAGAAATATTAGAAAAATATGCTACTGTTCCAGTATGGAATGGATTAACAGAAAAATTTCATCCTACGCAAGTATTAGCGGATTTGCTAACTATGAAAGAAACTTTGTTGTCTCAATCATTATCTCAAATTAGTTGCGCTTATATTGGTGATACAAAAAATAACATAGGATATACTTGGTTAGAAGCTGCAGCTCGTTTAGGTTTAAATTTACGTTTAGTTTCACCTTCCGAATTTTGGCCAGAATCAAATTTCTTTTTACAATGTAAACTTGAAGCACAAAAAAATAATGGAGATATAATTTGTACAGAAAATATTGAAGAAGGTGTAAAAAATGTTAATTTTATTTATTCTGATGTTTGGATGTCTATGGGAGAACCAAACAAAAAGTGGAACAATCGTATTTTATTATTAAAAAAATACCAAATTAACTCTAAAATGCTACATTTAACAAAAAATAAAGAAGTAAAAATTTTACATTGCTTACCAGCTTTTCATGATAATAATACCATCGTAGGAAAAGAAATAATTAAAAAAAATAATTTAAAAGATGGAATAGAAATTACAGATGAAATATTTGAATTACATGCAAATACAATTTTTGAACAATCTGAAAATCGATTACATACTATTAAAGCATTAATGATTGCCAGTCTAACAAAAAATTTTTCTTATTAAACGTTCAAAAAATAAAATATATTTTTATTTAAACTATCAACTTAAAATTAAACTAAATCATTAATGTTTTAATGCTAAATAAATGTCTTACGTTTAAAATAAGATTGCATAACATTTAATATATGCTTGTGTTTATTTAAAATAAGGAAAATTAATATGAATCATTCTTTATATTTAAAAAATATTATATCTATTAATGATTTAACTAAGCGAGAATTAGAATTAATTTTACATGTTACTAGTATTCTTAAAAAAAAAATCATTTAAACATATTAAAAAACAAAATTATTGCTATTTGTTTTTTCGAAGCTTCTACTCGAACAAGATTATCTTTTGAAACTGCAATACTTAGATTAGGTGCATCAATAATTGGTTTTTCTGATGGAAATAATATTTCTTTCGGAAAAAAAGGAGAAAATTTATCAGATACTATTTCAGTTATTAGTACTTATGTTGATTTAATCATTATTCGACATCCCAAAGAAGGAGCAGCTCGTCTTGCATCTGAGTTTTCTAATAATATTCCTATTATAAATGCTGGAGATGGTTCCAATCAACATCCCACTCAAACACTATTAGATTTATTTACTATTAAAGAAACTCAAAAAAAACTACACAACTTAAATATAGGAATGGTTGGTGACTTAAAATATGGAAGAACAGTACACTCTTTAGCTCAAGCTTTGTCAAAATTTAAAAACAATCGTTTTTTCTTCATATCACCTGATGAATTAACCATGCCTAATTATATTAATAATATGTTGTATGAAAAAAATATTATTTGGAATAAATACGATAACATAAAAAAAATTATTTCCAAAGTAGACATTTTATATATGACGCGTATTCAAAAAGAACGTTTCGAACCTACTGAATATATCAATATTAAAGAACGATGCATCTTAAAAGCTATAGATTTAAAATACGCAAAAAAAAATCTTAAAATTTTACATCCATTACCTCGTATCAACGAAATATCCAAAGATGTAGATCAAACACCGTATGCTTGGTATTTTCAACAAGCAAGAAATGGAGTTTATGCACGACAAGCATTATTAGCATTAGTATTAAGAAAGGACATATATGAATCAAATTAAAAAATTACAAGTAGAAGCTATTAATTGCGGTAGCGTGATTGATCACATTCCAGCTCAAATCGGATTTAAACTACTCACGTTATTTAGATTTACAGAAATAGAACAAAGAATTACTATAGGATTAAATTTACCTTCAAAAAAATTAATAAAAAAAGATTTAATAAAAATAGAAAACGTGTTTTTAACAGATCATCAAATCAATCAATTATCCATTTATGCTCCACATGCTACAGTAAACTATATTAAAAAATACCAACTAGTAGAAAAAATTTTTCCTATTGTACCTAAAAGTATAGATAAAATATTAATATGTCCAAATAGTAATTGTGTAAGTAATGATATAGAAATTACTTCTAGTTTTACATTTAGAAAAAACAATGATATGTATTTAATATGCAAATACTGTGAAAAAGAGTTCCAAAAAATATTATTTTAAAAACTCCATGTAAATGATCATGTTATGTATAATTTTACATATAATTAACGATATCTATTGTCACACTAATGTTTATAGAGATAATACAATTTATGAAAATTATAATCGACACAAAAAAAATAATTAATCCTATTGGTCCTTACACAACAGCAATACAAATAGAAAACTTGATTTTTGTATCCGGACAAATTTCTAATGCCATCGATTTAAATAATAGCAACAATAATATTGTTATTCAAACTCAAGAAATATTAAATAATATTGAGTTAATTCTGAAAAAAGCTAAGACAAATATCGAAAACATTGTAAAAACTACTATATTCATAACTAACTTAAAGAAATTAGATATTGTCAATGAGATATATAAAAATTTTTTTTTAAAATATTCTACTTGTTTTCCAGCAAGATCTTGTATCGAAGTATCTAAATTACCTTACAATGCTTTAATTGAAATTGAAGTTATTGCTTATAAAAAATCATAATGCATTTAAATGTAATTTACAAGGCAAAGAATTTATTCCTTTGCCTTATATTGGAATTATTAATATTTTTAAAAAATAGTTTTATCTGAAACTTAAAACTCATAACAAAATTTTATTCAATTAATAACCAATATTTAAAATATGTTCTTAAAAATAACCTTTTACATTAATTTTATCATTATTCATTAAAAATTGTATGTACATAACGTATATAGCTTTATATTCTCGAATTAACTATAGAAATAACATCGTCAACAATAAATTAAATATGTTTACGACGATAAGAAGTTAAAGTGTTGTCTTCTTTACGAGTACTTTTAATATTTCGTTTTATTTCCATTGTTTTTCTAAGATTTAAACGTTCATGATTATAATTTTTTTTATGATTATTGAATCGATAACTATTTTTAAAATTTGAATTATATAGTAATCTTATATTGATTGGTTTATTAAGTATTTTTGTGTTAATAAATAATTTTGATAAGTTTTTAGATAATCCTATTGGTAACTCAATAGTAGAGTATGTTGAAAATAATCTAATATTTCCAATATTCTTACTACTAATATTTCCTTCATTAGCAATAGCTCCAACTATATGTCGAACTTCTACACCATCATTACGACCTATTTCAACACGATATAAATCCATATTTTTACTGTCTTTACTATCACGTCGAGAACGAACATTGTTTGTTTTATCATGAAATCGATGAGAATCCCTCGCATTTGCATGTCGAGTGAAACGTACTAAATCTGGTTTTATGATCAAAGTACGTTCTCCTTGCGCCATTTTTAACAATGCTGCTGCTAATAATTCTATATCTAATTTTTCTGTAAGTTGTAATTTAGATAATAGATCACGATACTGATTTAAATCTTTACTTTCTAGTTGTAATTGAACTTTTTTAGAAAATTTTTCTAATCGTCGTTTACTTAACAATTCAATTTTTGGTAATGTCACTTCTTTCATAGTAAGCTGCATTATACGTTCAATATTTCTCAATAAACGTCGCTCGCGATTTTCAACAAACAATAATGCTTTTCCTTTTCTTCCTGCACGACCTGTACGACCAATTCGATGGATATATGATTCTGCGTCCATAGGAATATCGTAATTAATTACTAAACTAATACGGTCAACATCTAAGCCACGAGCAGCCACATCTGTAGCAATTAATATGTCTAACCTTCCATCTTTTAATTTTTCTAATGTTTGTTCTCGCAGCGATTGATTCATATCACCATTTAATGCAGCACTACTATAACCATTACGTTCTAAAGCTTCAGATACTTCTAATGTCGCATTTTTAGTACGTACAAATATAATAGTAGCAGAAAAATCTTCTGCTTCTAAAAAGCGAACTAATGCATCAGTTTTTTTCCCATAAACTATCCAAAAACTTTGACGTATATCAGGACGCGTGATAGTGTTAGACTGAATTTTTATTTCTTTTGGATTATGCATAAATCTTTTAGAAATTCTTCGAATAACATCTGGCATTGTTGCGGAAAACAAAGCTGTTTGATGCTTATCTGGAACCTTAGTCATAATCGTTTCTACATCTTCTATAAATCCCATTCTTAACATTTCATCAGCTTCGTCCAATACTAAACCACTTACATTAGATAAATTTAATGTTCCTCTTTTTAAATGATCAAGTAAACGTCCTGGAGTACCTACAACAATTTGAGGACCTTGACGCAAAATTTTTAACTGTACATCGTATCTTTGACCACCATATAATGCTAATACATGTATTCCGATTAAATGTTTTGAAAAATTCGAAAATGCTTCAGCAACCTGCACTGCTAATTCACGAGTAGGTGTTAAAACTAAAATTTGTGGATGTTTTATATTTAATTTTACATTATTTAATAAAGGTAATGCAAATGCAGCGGTTTTTCCACTTCCCGTTTGTGCCATTCCTAAAACATCTTTACCTTGTAAAAGATGAGGAATACACGCAGATTGAATAGGCGAGGGATCTATATATCCCATATCATTTAATGCATTTAAAATAGACGAATTCAAACCTAATTTGGAAAATGTTGTTTTATAAGTGTAAATCATGTAAATATGTATGCCTCTTAAGTTACAGCAGCCAGTTTACATTACTTATAATAAAAAATCTCTTTTTATTTTTCATTGGACAATGTTAACCGGCTCAAAATAGATAATTTGAAAAAACACTCATACTCTATAAGAGTTTAATAATAAAATTATTTTTTGTCGTATTATATAAAATCTTGTTAAAATGATATATTTTTATTAAATACGAACTTATTACATATAAAAATGAGATATGAATTTTATTGAATGTTTAAATGTATTTTATACTACAATATATATTTAAAATTATAAAAAAATCAAAAATTTAAAATATAATAATAATTATGAAATTAATATTTTTTAAAAAAACGATGAAAATACTTATTAAAAGAAATTCTAAATACCAAACATCGATATAAATTAAACATTAAAGTATTATTAATTTTTTGAAATAAAACATTACTAGAACGTATAATTTTAGCAAGTTTTTAGTGTATATATCCAGTATTGATTTTAAAATATATTATATTATATATATTTTATAATATGGATGATTATTATTCATATACTAAAAATTTAATATGAAGTTTATTTATTTTCTTTAATACTTAGTCGCAATCTACCTTGCCTGTCTATCTCTAATACTTTTACAAATACTTGTTGATCTAAGCGTAAATAATCTGCTACTTTTCCTATTCGTTTACTTGAAATTTGCGAAATATGAACTAATCCTTCTTTACCTATTCCAATAGAAACAAATGCACCAAAATCAACAATGCGTGTAACCTTACCACTATAAATTTTACCGACTTTAATCTCAGCTGTAATTTCTTGAATTCTACGAATAGCATTTTTAGCTTTTTCCTGTATCATAGCAGAAATTTTAATAATTCCATTATCTTCAATTTCAATAGTAGTACCTGTTTCTTCGGTTAGCATTCGAATGACTGAACCACCTTTTCCTATTACATCTTTGATCTTATCAGGATTAATTTGCATAGTATGAATTCTAGGTGCAAATTCAGAAATATCTTGTCTCGGAAACTGTAAAGATTTCTTCATAACACTTAAAATATGAAGTCGAGCTATCTTAGCTTGATATAAAGCTAATTTTATAATTTTATTAGTTACATGTTCAATTTTCATGTCCATTTGAAGAGAAGTAATGCCATTTTCGCTACCAGCTACTTTGAAATCCATATCCCCTAAGTGATCTTCATCTCCTAAAATATCAGATAGTATTACAAATTTATCCCCTTCTTTAACTAATCCCATAGCTATTCCCGCTACAGCATCAGATATTGGAACTCCGGCATCCATAAGAGCTAAAGAAGCTCCGCATACTGAAGCCATCGAAGAAGAACCATTAGATTCAGTAATTTCAGATACAATACGTATTGTATAAGGAAATGTTTCTAAATCTGGCATAACAGCTAATATACTACGTTTTGCTAATTTACCATGTCCTATCTCACGACGTTTAGGGGATCCTACAATACCTATTTCTCCTACAGAATAAGGAGGGAAATTATAATGAAATAAAAAATTTTCTGTTCTATCACCTAACAATTCATCCACGTTTTGTGCATCCCGAGATGTTCCCAAAGTTACTGATACTAAAGATTGTGTTTCACCCCTGGTAAACAACGCCGATCCATGAACCCTAGGTAGCACTCCTGTTCGGATATCTAAATTGCGTACCATATCTTTTTTCCGACCATCTATCCTTAATTCATCTCGTAAAATACGTGTTCGAATAATGTCTTTTTCGAAATCACAAAATATTGATTCTATTTCTGATTCATCCGAAATTAAGTGCTCGCTAATTAAATCAGATATTAAATTAGATTTAATGTCCTTTAATTGTTTTAACCGTTCTTGCTTATCAAAAATATCATATGCATTATTTATGTGTTCTTTAACTAAATTACCAACTCGAGATCTCAAAAAATCGTTTATAGGACATAAAATATTTTCCCACTTCGGTATATTAACATCATGCATTAAACGAAAAACATTATGAATCACTACTTGTTGCTGCTGATGTCCAAAAGTAATTGCTTTCATTATTTCACTTTCAGATAAAATATTTGCTTCGGCTTCAACCATTAAAATTGAATCTTTTGTTCCAGATATTATTAAATCTAACGTACTATATTTCATTTGATCAATATTGGGATTTAATATGTATTCATTATTTATATAACCAATCCTAGCAGCTCCGATAGGTCCAGAAAACGGCAATCCCGATATACTTAACGCCGCAGATGCTCCAATCATTGCAACTATATCGGGATTAACTTGAGGATTTAGTGAAATCACTGTTGCAATAATCTGTATTTCATTAAAAAATTTTTTTGGAAATAGAGGACGAATTGGACGATCAATTAAACGCGCAATTAATATTTCATTTTCACTTGGCCTGCCTTCACGACGAAAAAATCCACCAGGTATACGACCTGCAGCATATGTTCTTTCTTGATAGTTAACTGTTAGAGGAAAAAATTTCTGCTCCAATAACGGTTTCTTCTGACCAACAACAGTTACTAGTACTGTAGTATCATCCATACTAACCATAACAGCTGCAGTAGCTTGTCTTGCTATTAAACCTGTTTCTAATGTTACAGTATGTTGACCATATTGAAATTTACGTACAATAGGATTTAGCAAAATAGCATCCTTAATATATTATAATTGACATGTTTATTAAATATGAATTAATATTTGTAGCCTTTTATTTTCTTGAAATAGAAATATAAAAATTTTAACAAATAAATGAAAAAAGTTATTAAAAATAATAAACATACTTTATGTATAAAGTATAATAATTAAGTGAATTAATACACATTTCAAAGCTTTTTAAAAATAACGAAACTCCCTTTTTAGGGTATAACATTTTTAGTAACTTTAATGTATAAATTATAAATAATATACTTCAATTTATTAGTTAATAACGTAATTGTAATTGATTAACTATATTAGTATAACGCAATATGTTTTTATTTTTTAAATAATGTAACAATTTTTTACGATGTGATACCATATTCAGTAATCCGCGTCTACTGCAATGATCTTTTTTATGAATGGAAAAATGTTTTTGTAAGCAATTGATTTTATTTGTTAACAAAGCAATTTGTACTTCAGATCGACCACTATCTTTTTCATGAATACCAAATTGCGAAACAAATGTATTTTTTTTAATAACATTTAAAGACATTTTGTTACACTCCATCTTTATGTTGTAAATATAAAATAAATAACTAATACAAATCTTAAAAATATTTATTTATGGTACTATCATATAGTTTTTATAGCAAATAACTTATTCATAGACAATATATGATCAAATAATACGATAAGGTGACAATTCATTAATATTATTAATTTTTCCTATTCCAATAAAATTTTTATTTTTTCCTTCTGTAATACGAAAAAATTTACTGTTCAGATAACAAACAACTCTTATTTTATTACCTTGTTTTATTTTATTGGCTTTTTCAATAGATAAATTTATTTCTGGGAAATTTAACACAGGAGCATCTAAAGGAATTAAAAATTGAGGTAAATTTTTCGAAAAAAATTGTATGCTATTATTTTCATATAATGTTTTTAATTGATTTATAGTTATCATTTTAGAAATTGGATAATTGTCCACCTGAACTCTATGTAATTTTATTACATGCGCACCGCATCCTAAATTCTCGCCTATATCTTCTATTAAAGTTCTAATATAAGTTCCCTTGGAGCACGTAACGTCTAATTCTAGAAAACAATCACAATAGTTAATATATTGTAATTTGTAAATAGTGATTTTTCTACGTGCTCTGGGTATAGTAATACCCTTTCTAGCATATTTATATAGCGGTTGACCATGATGTTTGATTGCAGAATACATAGAAGGAATTTGATAAATATCACCTTGAAAAGAATTTAAAACTGCAATTATTTTCGTTAATGTACAATTTACTTTTCTAATTTTGATAGTTTTACCTTCAGAATCAGATGTATTTGTAGTATATCCAAGACGAGCAATTACTCGATAACGTTTATTAGAATTAAGCAAAAATTGAGAAAATTTTGTTGCTTTCCCACAACAAATGGGCAACATTCCTGTTGCAATAGGATCTAATGATCCCGTATGCCCTGCTTTTTTTATATTTAATATTTTTTTTACTTTTTGCAAAATATTATTAGAAGAAAATCCCCTTGGCTTATCAATTAATAATATACCATTAATTATTTTAAATTCACGAAAAAACATTTAACTATCCTTGTTTATTAAATTATTTTTTAAAAGATTTGCTCATTAACTTACTTAATTTAATACCTTGAATTAATGAATTATCATAAATAAAATGCAACTTAGGAATGATTCGTAAACGAACTTTTTTTGCTAATAAATACCTTATATAAGATGAAGATTTTTGCAATGTTAACACTACATTTTGTGGAGATAAAATGCTATTATTATCAAACACACTAACATATATTTTAGAATAATTAAAATCGCAAGAAGTTTGAACTTCTAATACTGTTATTATAGCTTTTAAACTAGGATTAGATAGTGAATGACAAATAATCCATGATATTTCTTTTTGTAATTCTCTTGATACACGAAAAAAACGGTTAGATTGTAACATATATTAAATTCTCCAATCATTTGTATAAATAGAATAAAATAATAAATTATACTTTAACTTACTTAATTTTAAGTTTTTGAAACGCTTCAATTAAATCGTTAATGCAAATATCATTATAATTTTTTATTCCAATACCACATTCTACTCCGTTTCTTACTTCATTCACATCTTCTTTAAATCTTCTTAACGATTCTAATTCTCCTGTATAAATTATTTTATTTTGTCTTAATACTCGAACATAATCGTTACGTTTTACTATACCTTCAATAACCATACATCCAGCTATGCTTCCAAACTTTGGAGATTTAAATACATTTCTTACTTCTGCTGATCCTACTATTTCTTGTTTATATTTAGGAATAGTCATACCATATATAGAATTTTTTATTTCATCAATAATATGATATATTACCGAATAATAACGCAAATCTACGTTTTCTTTGGAAACAATTTGCTTAACAGATAAATCTGACTTAACATTAAAACCTATAATCATAGCTTTTGAAGCAATAGCAAGAGATACATCAGTTTCTGTAATATTACCTACTCCTTTTCCTATAATTTTTATTTTTACATCATTATTAGATAATGAGTGTAAAGCATCAGAAATAGCTTCTAGTGAACCTTGAGCATCAGATTTTAAAACGACATTTAACTCTAATTCATTATTTTTTTTTGCTTTTTCAAAAATGTTAGATACATTATACATTGTTTTTTTAGATAACTTTTTTTCTCTAAATTTTTCTTGACGATACAAAGAAACTGCGCGAGCTTCTTTTTCGTTTCTAACAACAATTATTGTATCTCCAGATATAGGAATGCCTGATAAACCTAGTACTTTTACTGGAATAGAAGGACTAGCAAATTCAATTTCTTGTTCTAAAGAATTTTTTATAGCACGAATTTTCCCATATTCTAATCCACATAATACTATATCACCCTTATTCAGTACGCCTTCTTGTATTAATATCGTAGCAATAGGACCTTGCCCTTTATCTAAAAATGATTCAATTACTAAACCTGTAGCCATTCCGGAAACAGAGGCTTTTAATTCCAATATTTCAGCTTGTACTAAAATAGACTTTAATAAATGATTTATGCCTTGTCCTGTTTTAGCTGAAACATTTACAAAAATATTATTTCCACCCCATTCTTCTGGAACAATATTATGTTTTATCAATTCATTTTTAATTTTATCTGGTTCTGAATTTAATTTATCTATTTTATTAATAGCTACTATAATCGGAACTGATGCTGCTTGAGCATGTTGTATAGCTTCTATTGTTTGAGGTTTGACTCCATCATCAGCAGCTATAACTAAAATTACTATATCAGTAATTTTAGCTCCACGAGCTCTCATTGCAGTAAATGCTGCATGACCAGGTGTATCTAAAAATGTAATAGTTTTACGTTCTATTTCAATGCAATACGCACCTATATGTTGAGTTATTCCACCAGCTTCTTGAGAAGCAATTTTGGTTAATTTAATATAATCTAATAATGAAGTTTTTCCATGATCAACATGACCCATAACAGTTACTATAGGAGGACGAATTTTTAAAACGGTATCACTAATATTACGATTTCTCATAATTTTTTGTTCTAATGAATCGTTTTGATATATAGTTACTTTATGTCCCATTTCTTCTGCAACTAATTGTGCTATATCTTTATCTAAATTCTGATTAATAGTTACTGCATAACCTAATTTCATCATAATTTTAATCAATTCAGAAGATTTAACTGCCATTTTATTTGCTAATTCAGATACTGTCATTACATTATTAATTGTTATATTTCGATTAATTATACAAGATGGTTTTTGAAAAACTTGTTGTAAGACACTACTTGGATAACTCTTATTGTTTCGTTCTATGCAAGTAAATTTTTTTAAATCTGCTTGATAAATCTTTTTTTTATGACGCAAATGTTTTGTATTCTTATTATTAGATTGACTCTTTATTTCTATACTATCATTGTTGTTATGAGAGTAATTAGAACGTATCATGTTAGTAACAACATGATACTTATCATAATTAACAATTGATTGAATTTGATTTCTTTTTTGTTCTTTATTAGTTTTTTTATTTTCAAATGTAGACCGTTTGATATCTAGGTTATGCTTTGATATTACTGTCTTAGAAAAATGATTTTTATTAACTGCATTACGAGAAAAATTATTACTTTTTTTTCTAATATCATTAGATTTTAAATTTGATTTTAAATTATTAGGAATACTACTATTTTTAATAGAACTTTTGTGAGAATGAATTGTGCTGTCATCTTTTTTACTTGTTGTTAGTAGTGTATTGTCATCATTTTTTTTTGAAAAAAAATTAATTTTCTTAAAAATATTATGTTTAAACTCTTGTTTAGGTTTTATATATGTTGTTTTTTTTCTAATCTCAACTTGAACACATTTATTTTTTCCTCCTACATTAGATATATTCAATGTACTTCGAGTTTTTCTTTTTAAAGTTAATGTATTTTTTAATATAGCATTAGTATTTTTTAAATATTTATCTAAAAGTTTTTTTTCATGATCATTAATACAGTTATATTTTTGCTTCAAAATACCTGCACTAATACATTTTTTTACTAAATCTTCTATTGAAATATTCATTGCTTCAGCTAATACTTTTATATTTATTGCCATAATTACATTTTTCCTACTTAGGTCTTTTCACCAAACCAACATATATTACGTGCTGCCATAATCAAATCACCAGCTGTATTAATGTTGAGTTCTTCAATATCAACTAAATCATCTACTCCCTGATCAGCTAATTCTTCTAAACTATAAATATTTTTTTGTGCTAATTTTAAAGCTATTTTCGAATTCATTCCTTTTAAATTCAACAATTCTTGTTTAGGTTTGTTATCTTCTAATTTTTTTTTATTTTCTTTTTCAATTGTTGTTAAAGCTTTTTCTGCCTCCATTCGAATTAATAGAGCTAACGTTTCATTTATTTTATTAACATGAAGCAGTTCTTCAAAAGGAACGTATACTAATTCTTCTATTGAAGAAAATCCTTCTTGAATTAAAATTTTCAATATTTTTTCATCTATATTTAAATATTTTTTAAAAATATTTAAAATTTTATCTGCTTCTTTTTGATGTTTAATTTTTAAATCATCAATTGTCATGACATTAATTTCCCAACCACTTAGTTGAGAAGCTAATCGCACATTTTGACCATTTCTCCCAATAGCTTGTGCTAGATTTTTAGGATCTACAGAAATGTCCATCGTATGACTTTCTTCATCAACTACAATAGACGCAACATCAGCCGGAGCCATAGAATTAATAACAAATTGAGCTGCATTGTTATCCCATAGTACAATATCAATACGTTCACCACATAATTCGCTAGATACTGCTTGTACTCGAGCTCCTCTCATTCCTACACAAGCACCTACTGGATCAGTTCTTTTATCATTACTTTTTACTGCAATTTTAGCTCTAGATCCTGGATCACGAGCTGCTGCTTTAATTTCAATTATTTCTTCTCCTATTTCTGGAACTTCAATTTTGAATAATTCAATTAACATTTCAGGTTTAGATCTACTGACAAATAATTGTGTACCTCGTGCTTCAGGGTAAATAGCATAAAGAACACCTCTTATTCGATCACCTAATCTAAAATTTTCTCTTGGTAGCATATCTTCTTTTAAAATTAATGCTTCAGCGTTGCTGCCTAAATCCAAAGTAATACTATCTCTATTAATTTTTTTTACTATACCTGTAACAATTTCTCCAAAATGATTACGAAATTGATCTACAATCATTGCTCTTTCAGCTTCTCGTACTTTTTGAACAATAACTTGTTTTGCCGTTTGAGTAGTTATTCTATCAAATGTTACTGATTTTATTTTATCTTCTATATAGTCATTAATTTTTATTAAATTGTTTTCAAATTGAGCAGCTTCAAATGTGATTTCTTTTGTTGGAAACGACACCTCATTTACTACTAACCAACGTCGAAATGTTTCAAAACTTCCATCTTTTCTATCAATCTTTACCCGAACATCGATATCTTGATTATATTTTTTTTTAGTTGCAATTGCTAATGCACTTTCCAACGCTTCGAAAATTTTTGTTCGAGGTAAAGATTTTTCATTAGAAACAGCTTCCACAACAGCTAAGACTTCTTTATTCATCTTAGTTTACCTTAAGTTATATAAATGACATTGTGGAGTTTACATTACTTTATTATAAATATCTTAGAAATAGAAATATACGTATTTTATTAAATACTAATAATAAATTAAAAAATAAACTAAAAAAATTAAATTTTTAGTAAAACATATTTTAATTTTAAAACATTACTTATCATTCTCATATTATTTTTTAATTTCTTTTTGTAAATTTATTTTAATATAATAAAATCCCCGAAATTTCGGGGATTTTATTATATTAAAATAAATTTACAAAAAGAAATTAAAAAATAATATGAGAATTACCGAGGACGGGATTTGAACCCGCATACTAAAAAGTACTACCCCCTCAAGATAGCGTGTCTACCAATTCCACCACCTCGGTGTAATTAATAAAAATATAAGACTTATAATACACATACCTTAAGAATACAATTAAAGTACATTATTATAACTAATATTGCATATTATTAAACTAATTAAAAAAAATAAAAAAGCAAAAACACCCGTAATACGTATTAATATACTATTAGTACAACAAGTAATCATTTGTTTCGATTTTATTAAATTAAAACCAGTATTTACATCACTATTTTTTCCATTTTGTATCATAATTAAAAAAACAAGACAAAAAGAAACAAAAACAAAAATTCCCAAACAGAAATTATACATAAAATCTTCTCTGAATATTACACAAAATATTTGCAATTAAGATAAAAAATAAAAAAATTGATACACTAATGTCAAATATTATAACATAAACTTCTCAAATAAAAGATCAAAAAAATAAATTTAACTAATATAAAAAAATACTTAAAATAATCAAAAAATTTTTTTAAATTGATTAGAAATGAACATTACTACGCTTCTATTTTCATCTTCTATTATAACTCTAAAACACTGTTCTGTTCCAGATTTTCTAAAAAATATTCTTCCCAATGGACCTAACATACTTACATAATTAAAAAATAAAACTTTTATTTCTTTATACTTAATACAAACATTTTTTTCATCAAAATATATGTTTATTATCATTCGAGGTAATAATTTTATTTCAGAACATAATTTAAAAAGACTCATACGAGTATTTATCATAACCTTTAGAACTTGCAAACTAGCAATAATACCATCACACACAGGCGAACTATCCAATACAACAATATGACCAGAACTTTCTGCGCCAAATCTCCATTTTTTTTGTTTCAACTTTTGTATTATATTTTTATCTCCTACATCTACTTTAATGAAAGGAACATTTAATTTTTTTAATGCTACAAGTAATCCATTATTACTCATTATAGTTCCAACTACACCCTCTTGTTTTTTTTGATGGCATAAATGAAACTTTGCTAAAATATATAAAATTTGATCACCATCTATCTTATTTCCCAAATGATCAATCATAATTATACGATCACCATCACCATCTAAAGCCAAACCTAAATCCGCTCGTTCAGACACAACTAGTTTTTGTAAATTTTTAACATCCATCGATCCACAAGATTTATTTATATTGTATCCATTAGGACAAACAGCAATAGTAATTAAATTCGCACTAAAATGCTTAAAAATTTTAGGTGCAATTTTATAAGTAGAACCGTTAGCACAATCTAATACAATTTTAAAATTTTTTAAATTGAAGTTTATTGGAAATAACGATTTACAAAATCTAATATATTCTAAATGAGCATAACTAATTCTAGTAATAGAAGATACATATGAAATGTTCCAACAAGAAATAGGTTTTCGAAGAGCTCTTTCAATATCGCGCTCTAAAGAAACAGGTAATTTAACACCATCTTTTAAAAATAATTTTATACCATTATCTTCAAAAAAATTGTGAGATGCAGATATTACTATCCCTGCTTCTAACTTTAATAATTTTGTTAAATATCCAATAGCTGGAGTAGAAATTATACCTGCAGACATTACAAAAATTCCAGAAGAAGACAAACCTGCATTTAATGCTGATTCTAACATGCGACTAGAAATTCGAGTATCCACTCCAACTATTGTTCTTTTGAAATTGTTTTTAAATAAAATTTTTCCAATAACGATACCAAGTTTCAAAAAAAAATGTGGAGTAATAGGAAATTTACCAACTTTTCCACGAATTCCATCTGTTCCAAAATATCTTTTACAATTCAAGTTATCATCTCATTTAATAAAAAATATAATAATCATATATTCAAAAAAAAAATAATATGATATTTACGACTAACAGTCAAATTAACTTATATAAATAATTATTACGTTTTATTTTATACAAATACAAAAACGAATTACAATTAATGAAAAAATTAAAAAAATCATCAATTTTTATAAAAAATTTATATAAACAACATAACACTATCTCTTAATTTCATATTTTAAGAGATAGCAATGTAGAATACTGAAATTATACATCAATTTATTTACACGAATTTTCATTAATTTTAAAAATATAATTTTATAAAATAATCAAATATATTTCAACTCTACTAATTAAAATACTATATAATAAACACTATTTTTTCAATCATTACCTTCATTCCATCCATCAGGATGCTTAACAGGTTTTCTGTTCATTAAATCATCAATTTGATGAAAATCAATTGTTTCGTATTGTATTAATGCATCTTTCATAGAATGAAGAATATCTAAATTTTTATCTAATATATCTTTAGCTCTTTTATAATTTCTCTCAATTAAAACTTTTACCTCTTCATCAATAATTCTCGCAGTTTCGTTTGACATATGTTTAGATTTTGATACCGTTTTACCTAAAAATATTTCACCTTCTTCTTCTGCATATAACAGAGGACCTAATTTTTCCGAAAAACCCCACTGCGTAACCATGTTTCGAGCTAAACTAGTTGCTACCTTAATGTCATTAAATGCACCCGTAGAAACATTATCCATACCATAAATAATTTCTTCCGCTAATCTACCTCCGTATAACGTTGATATTTGACTTTCTAGCTTATTTTTACTAATGCTTAATATATCATCTTCCGGTAAAAAAAAAGTTGCTCCTAATGCTCTACCTCTCGGAATAATAGTTACTTTATGTACAGGATCATGTTCTGGTACTAATCTACCTACGATAACATGCCCTGCTTCATGATATGCTGTGGACTCTTTTTGCTTATCTGTTATTACCATTGATCTCCTTTCAGTTCCCATAATAATTTTATCTTTTGCCCGTTCAAAATCAAACATTGATACTACCTGATTATTAGTACGAGCTGCAAATAACGCTGCTTCATTAACTAAATTAGCTAAATCTGCTCCAGAAAATCCAGGAGTACCACGAGCTATAATCATAGGATCTACATCTTCTCCCAAGGGTACTTTTTTCATATGAATTTTAATTATTTGTGAGCGACCTTTAATATCAGGCAATGCCACAAATATTTGTCGATCAAATCTACCAGGTCTTAACAAAGCAGGATCTAAAACATCTGGACGATTAGTTGCAGCAATAAGGATTATCCCTTCATTTCCATCAAAACCGTCCATTTCTACTAACATCTGATTCAATGTTTGTTCTCGTTCATCATGTCCACCCCCTAGCCCTGTTCCTCTTTGACGACCTACAGCATCAATTTCATCAATAAAAATTATGCACGGAGCAGACTTTCTTGAATGTTCGAACATATCACGAACTCTAGATGCTCCCACACCTACAAACATTTCTACAAAATCAGAACCTGAGATAGTAAAAAAAGGAACTTTAGCTTCACCAGCAATTGCTTTAGCTAAAAGAGTTTTTCCAGTTCCAGGTGGACCCACCATTAATATCCCTTTTGGTATTTTTCCTCCTAATTTTTGAAACCTACTAGGTTCTCTTAGATAATCTACTAATTCTTTTACCTCAGACTTGGCTTCATCACATCCTGCTACATCAGAAAAAGTAATTTTTATTTGATCTTCAGATAACATTCTAGCTTTACTTTTTCCAAACGACATAGCACCTTTTCCGCCACCAATTTGCATTTGACGCATGAAAAAAACCCATACTCCAATTAACAATAACATAGGAAACCATGAAATAAAAATAGAAGTAAAAAAACCTGGTTCTTCCTGTATAACTCCTATTACTTTCACATCTTTTACCAACAAAGTATCAAGCAACTTAGGATCATTTATAGGAATATAAGTTATATACTTACTATTATCTTTTTTTATTACATGAATTTCACGTCCATTAATATATGTTTCACGAATTTGATCTTGATTGACTTCTGATAAAAAAGTAGAATAATCAACTTTTTGATAATTTATACTATTATAATTAAAATTCTGAAAGATAGACATTAATATAACCGAAATTACCAACCAAAGAATTAGGTTCTTAGCCATATCGCTCAAGAGATTAACCTCACAATTTAAAACTATTGAATAAAATATTTATTTTCTTCGTCCGGAAGCTATAATATATACTTCCTTAGAACGAACTTGAGATGCATTGGGTTTAAAAATCTGTACTTTACCAAATAAGACATGAACCTTTTCAATTAACGTACGAAATTGTTCTCCATAAAATGATTTCATGACTAACTTTCCATTATCTAATAATAATTGCGTAGAAATTTTTAATACCAATCGATTTAATTCTATAGAACGACAATGATCAATACAATAAAACCCACTCATATTAGGAGCTATATCAGACATAATCAAATCTATTCTCTTATCCTTTACATGATTTAATAAAAAATTAAAAAACTTTGGATTTCTAATATCCCCTTGAATAAAAAAAACACCTCTAATTGGTAACATAGGTAATACATCACATGCTATAACAGACCCTTTTCCTCCTATTTGTTTTTTAGCATATTCAGACCAACTTCCAGGAGAAGACCCTAAATCCATTACAGTCATACCTTTTCTAAATAACTGAGTAACACTATGTATTTGATCTAACTTAAAATATGACCTAGAACGAATATTATGTTTCCAAGCTAAATTGACATACCGATCTTTATTATGTCGCTTTAACCATATTTTTGAACTCAAAGAACGAGCTTTTGACATTAATAATACCGCTTCTTAAATAAAATCATTTAAATATGAATTTAAATTAGTAATAATATACAACAATAATTATAAAATATTTATGTATTTTAAAATATTTCCATTGCAAGAATATCCAATTTAATACGAAAATCTTTCAAAACCATATATTATAACTACATTTATAATTCACTATATCTATTAATATTTGTATCACTCATTCAATTTATAAAAAATAAACATATCGTGCTATTTAAAAAAATATAATGCAATTATAAGCTATAAAATTTATTTTATATAATTCAATTATTTACTATATATATAGTATATTTAAAACTTCATATTTTACGTTTCCAGATGGAGTTTCTATTATAGCAATATCATTATTTTTTTTTCCAATTAAACCTCTAGACATAGGAGAATTAATAGAAATTAAATTTAATCGAAAATTTGATTCATCATCACCTACAATACGGTAAGTAAAAATTTTGTTAGTATTAATATTACGTATAGTTACTGTAGATCCAAAAACCACAGTTCCATAATTTTTTATTTTAGTAATATCAATTATTTGTACTTTAGACAACTTTAATTCAATATCTTTAATTTTTCCTTCGCAAAAGCTTTGTTCTTCTTTAGCTGCAATATATTCTGCATTTTCTTTTAAATCACCATGTTGCCTAGCTTCTATTATAGAAGCGATAATTTTAGGCCTTTTTATTTTTTTAAGTATTTCAAGTTCTCTACGAAGCTTTTCGGCACCTAATAATGTCATTGGGATTTTATTGTTCATATTAATTCCTCATAAACATAATTCAAGTACAATGTAGTAAAAATATTTTGAAATAATAAAATATACAATATACTTATAAAAATATCCTAAAAAAACTAAATAATATATCTTTATAAAATTATTTAAAAATCTATTAAAATATTATATTCACATTTATATCAATCAAAAAACATCACTAAAAATATAATACACATTCACAAATTTCGGTTAAAAATATAACTACTATTCATGTTACATCTCCAATAACGATTACTCATGTAACACTGAAAATTAGAAGTTAAAAGTTACACCAACAACTTTAGTTATATACATATATTTATATGCCGTTTATAATAATAAATGCATTCATAAAAAATATTCTGATATTATATAATATACTTTCATTAGGATTACAACCAATGATTACAGAGAAAATTAGACATTTACTCATTCAATCTCTATCATTACATCAGGTAAAAGTAACTGGAAATAATAACTATATTGAAATAATAGCCATTGATGACGTATTTCACAATAAAAACGAAGTAGAAAAACAAAAAATAATTTATTCTCAATTGATGAACTATATTATAGATAAAACTATTCATTCTATTTCAATAAAGACATACTCTTTAAAAGAATGGAAAAAAATAAAAAAATAATCCGTGAAAAATGAAAAGTGTTATATAACCGGACCTACTAACCTTTCTGGAGATATAAAAATATCCGGTTCAAAAAATTCTGCTTTACCTATAATGATAACATCAATATTGTCTAAAGAACCGATAGAATTACATAATGTTCCGATGCTTCAAGACACTAAAAATATAATAAAAATATTAACTAAACTAAAAGTCAAAATAGAAGTTAAAAAAACAATATATATAGATTCTAGTGACATTAAAAACTGTACCATACCCAATGACATGACAAACAAAACACGTGCTTCAATTTGGATGTTAGGACCTTTATTGGCAAGATTTGGTTATGCAAAAATATCTTTTCCAGGAGGATGTAAAATAGGAAGTAGAAAAATTGATCTACATATCTTTGGATTGACTCGATTAGGAGCTAGTATCACTATACATGATAATCACATTATCGGATCAATAATGAAAAAGTTAAAAGGAACTAACATTATATTATCTAAAAAAAGTGTAGGAGCAACTATTACTATCATGAGTACAGCTACCATAGCTATAGGAATTACTACAATATCCAACGCTGCGCAAGAACCTGAGATTGTTGATGTTGCTAATTTTCTTAACAGTTTAGGAGCCAAAATTTTTGGAGCTGGAAGTAAAAAAATTATTATCCAAGGAGTAAATAAACTACATGGAAGTGTATATAAAATTATACCAGATAGAATTGAAACGGGCACTTTTTTAATAGCAGCGGCAATATCTAATGGGCATATTATTTGCTATAATACTCAACCCAAAATGTTAACATCTTTACTACAAAAATTAACCCAAACAGGAGCAAAAATAGCAATGGGAAATGATTGGATCAGTCTCAGTATGAATAATATTTGTCCTACAGCAACTGATATTATAACCTCTCCATATCCAGGATTCCCAACTGATCTACAAGCGCAATTTACACTATTAAATTTAATATCAAATGGAACAAGCACAGTTACTGAAACAATATTTGAAAATCGCTTTATACACATACCTGAATTAAAAAAAATGGGAGCAATAGCAATAATAAAAAAAAATTCAGTTTTTTGTTATGGAGTTAAGAAATTAAATTCAGCTAAGATAAATGCATTAGACTTAAGAGGATCGGCTAGTTTAATATTAGCTGGATGTATTGCTTATGGAAAAACAATTATCACAAATTCTAATTTCGTTACCAGAGGATATGAAAATTTTTATAAAAAACTTAAAACCATAGGAGCTAAAATTAACAATAAATAAATAAATCTATTTAATGCAAATTTCAAAACTTATTTAATTATCACGTTCTATTATACAACTACTAAAACCATGAACGTATTATTAGATAAATATTTTTAATAACATAAAAAGTTCAACTAAAAAAAAAAAATTAAAAAATAATTGTAACACTTACTATAATATGGAACAAAATTATGTACGCAATTTTTATAAATGGCGGAAAACAATATAAAGTTACAAAAGGACAAGTAATTAAAGTAGAAAAATTAAACCAATCAATTGGAGATAATATAAAATTTGAAAAAATTTTAATGATTTCAGATAAAAATGAAGTAATAATAGGAAAACCTCTATTATTAGATAGTTTTATATCAGCTAATGTTATAAAACATGGACGTAACAAAAAAATTAATATAATTAAATTTAATCGTAGAAAACATCATAAAAAAAGTCAAGGTCATCGTCAACATTTCACTGAAATTTTAATTACAAATATTTACAAACATTAGGGAATTAATAAATGGCTCATAAAAAAGCAGGGGGATCAACCAGAAACGGAAGAGACTCACATTCCAAAAGACTAGGAATAAAACGTTTTGGAGGAGAATTAGTACCTTCAGGAAGTATTATTGTTCGTCAAAAAGGTACAAAATTTCATGCAGGTGCAAACGTAGGATGCGGAAAAGATCATACATTGTTTGCTACTACTAAAGGAAAAATAAAATTTACAAAAAAAGGATTAAAAAATAAAACATATGTAAATATCATTGCACAATAACATTAATATTTTCATTTTGTACATAAATAAAAATCTTCGTATATAAGGAGATTTTTATTTATGTACAAAATGAAACTTCATACCAATTCGCAAAATAAAAGATAAAAAAATTTATAAACAAATAATATATATCTCTAAAAAATAATTCAAAGGACATTAAAAAAAATGAAATTTCTAGATCAAGCAATAATTTATATAACTGCTGGAAATGGAGGAAATGGATGCGTGAGTTTTAGACGAGAAAAATATATCCCCAAAGGAGGGCCTGACGGAGGTGATGGAGGTAATGGAGGCAACATTTGGTTGCAAGCTAATAGAAATTTAAATACTTTAATTGATTTTAGATTTAAAAAAAATTTTAAAGCTCAAGACGGAAAAAACGGAAATAACAAAAAAAAATCAGGAAAAAAAGGAAAAGATACTATTATTCAAGTACCCATGGGAACAAGAATTATTGACAATAATACTAATGAAATAATAGATGATATTACAAACAATAAACAATTAACTTTAATAGCTAAAGGCGGATGGCATGGATTAGGTAATACAAGATTTAAATCTTCAATTAATAGAACTCCTAAAAAGCGAACTTTAGGAACAAAAGGAGAAACAAGAGAAATCAAACTAGAACTAATATTATTAGCTGACGTAGGTACACTAGGATTGCCAAATTCTGGAAAATCTACTTTAGTTAGTATTTTATCAGCAGCAAAAACTAAAATAGCAAATTATCCTTTTACGACATTAACACCAATATTAGGAACAGTAAAAACTAAAGATTCTAAAAATTTTGTTATTGCTGATATACCAGGATTAATTAAAGGAGCTTCAAAAGGATATGGACTAGGAATTCAATTTCTAAAACATTTAGAGCGATGTAATTTATTATTACACATAATTGACGTTTCTACAAAAAACCCACGCTTTATATTAAATAATATGCAAATTATCTTAAAAGAGCTAAAAAGTTACAGTGCAAAATTATATAAAAAACCAATATGGATAATATTCAATAAAATTGATTTAACGAGTAAAAATGAAATAAAAAAAATTATTAATTTTATTCAAAAAAATTTTAAACTTACGCAACCCTATTATTTAATTTCGTCCATAAATAACATTGGAATTAAAGAAATGTGCAAAGACATTTCAAATTTCGTAACAAAAAATGAATTTATTTACAAGCCAAAAAACATTTAACATAAAGTAAAAACAAATAATAAAAAAATTGCATAACACTTTTACATAAAATATTTTAAGATAAAAAATCGTTAATGGTTGTGTTAATCATTAACATTTTAAAACTAAATATAAATATAACTATTAACATATCTAAAAATATAAAAATTTTATTTTATAACTCAATGTTATCTCGTCAAATAAAAATTTACCCGGTTTATTCCGGGCACTGAATCTAAAGTTTAAAAATAAACTTTATAAAATTAACGTTTAGAAAACTGAGGTCGTTTCCTTGCTTTTCTTAAACCTACTTTTTTTCTTTCTACTTGACGAGAATCGCGAGTTACAAAACCTGATTGCCTTAACGTATTTCGAAAAGACACATCATACTCTATTAATGCACGAGTAATTCCGTGACGAATAGCACCAGCTTGTCCTGAAATTCCACCGCCTTTAACAGTAATATACAAATCACATTTATTTAGCATATTTACTAATTCCAAAGGTTGCTTTATTATCATCAAAGTAGTTTTGCACCCAAAATATTTTTCTAATGAACGATTATTAACTGTAATCTCTCCTTTTCCAGATTTTAGAAAAACTCGAGCAGAAGAACTTTTCCTACGACCAGTTCCATAATTATATACTGTATTCATTATTTATATTCTCAATTAAATAACTAACATTGTTGGATTTTGTGCTATATGACTATGATCCTTCGTAGAATATACTTTAAGTTTTTTAAACATGTCTCGACCAAGAGGTCCTTTTGGAAGCATACCTTTTACTGCAGTTTCAATAACTCTAGTAGGAAAACGAGATATCATTTCCTTAAATGTCATCTTTTTAATTCCTCCTATATATCCAGTATGATGATAATAAATTTTATCAGTATATTTTTTACCTGTTACTTTTATTTTACTAGCATTAATAACAATCAAATAATCACCAACATCTACATGAGGAGTATATTCTACTTTATGTTTTCCACGCAATCGAAGCGCAATAGCAGAAGCTAACCTTCCTAAAACACATCCTTCAGCATCAATGCAATACCATAATCGCTTAATTTCGTGCTTTTTAGCAGAAAAACTTTTCATATTATATTATCCATATAAAATTAAATTCTTTATTATAAAAAATTTATAATATAAATACTATCTTAATTAATAGAAATTTAATAATACTAAATATTAACCAAAACTTTTATAATAAAAAAATGATTTAATACGATTTTTTATAAATAATTTATGTATAAAATACTTATTTAACATGAAATTAATACTTTCAAAAAGATACTTAAAATTTTTAAATATTACAAATAAAAATTATAAAATTAACATCTAAAATTCTTAAACATAATAAAAACGTTATGTGAATATATTTCTCTATCTTGAATTTATAATACTTATCAGGCAATATTGCACGATAAAAACTTAAATTTACTCATGCTCATATAATTAAATTTAAAATACTATTATTTTTAAATAAAAACTTGATTTTAAAATAGAATGTTACTATAAACTTCAACAAAAAAAACACAAAAATAATTTTTTAAAATTATACATTAAATTCAGATAGAAAGGTAGTACAATATGAAGTCAACGAGTGCTTTGCTAACTTTACGCAACATTATTAATACTTTAGATAAAAACTTAATTACTTTGCTCGCTAAGAGAAAAAAAATAGCAATACAAATAGCAGAAATCAAAGCTAAAAAAAATTATCCAATAAAAGACATAGAAAGAGAACAATCATTACTAAACGATCTTATCGAGTTTGGAAAAATAAACGACCTTGACAAAAAATATATTTATAATTTATTTAATGTTATCATTCAAAATTCAATTATAACTCAAAATGACTGGATAAAAAACAACCATTATAAAAATAAAGAACTAAAAAGCTTTTCTTTTCTTGGTGACTTCGGATCATATTCTTATGAAGCTACTCAAAAATACGCTAAAAAACATTATCAATTTTTTAAAAAAAATTATTGTAATAATTTTCAAGAAATCATTGACAATGTGGAACAAAATAAATCTGATTATGCGGTATTACCAATTGAAAATAATACCTCTGGATCAATTTATGAAACATATACTATTTTAATACATACTCAATTATCAATAATTGGAGAAATTAATATTCCTATTAATCACTGTTTGTTATCTCAAAAAGAAACTCAATTAATTAACATTCAAACAATTTATAGTCATAAACAACCATTTATGCAATGCAATAAATTTATTAAACATTTTCCTAATTGGAAATTAAAATATACCAATAGTACAACTGACGCAATGAAAAAAATATCTAATGATACAAATTTCAGATCTGCTGCATTAGGAAATGAAAAATGTAAAAAAAAATATCAATTAAAGGTAATATCTAGAAATATTTCTAACTTAAAAAATAATGCAACTCGATTTATAATACTAAGAAAAAAAAACAAAGATGTACCAATAAATATACCATCTATAACAACAATTATGATATCAATAAAAAACAATAATCACCTAATTGAAGAAATTATTCAAATACTCAAAAAATACAATTTAAAAATTCGACAACTAAAATCTCATACTCTTTCTAAAACATCATCAGACATAATAATATTTATTGATATTAAAAATAATGTTAATACTGATCAAATGAAAAAAACTCTTTACGAATTAAAAAAAGTTACTTCAGTTAAAACATTAGGATGTTATCCAATAGATAAATATCCTTTATAATTTAACTATAAGTTATCATAATATTTTAATACAGCTCTATTTAATCCACATAGGAAAAATAGAGCATTATACTTTCGATTATTTTAAAAGATATTCTAAACAATACTTATAAAATTGATGTACAAAAATTGATTTATAAAATTTAAACAAAATAAATACGTTATTATGAAATTAAAAAACCGAAAACATGTTGTTTATACTATTCTATATTCAACTCGTGTTATAAATAATGATATTATATCAATTTATAATTAATATTAAAAATACAATATACGCAATCTAATTACACAATTGAATTTCAAATATATATTTAAAATGCCACAATACATCTAATTCTTCCAAAAAACTTACTAAAAATAATTCCTAATTAACTATAGAGCAAAAGTTATGTTTAACAATTTAACTGATAAATTTTTAAAAATTTTTAATAAACTTTCTAACAGAGGAAGATTAACTGAAAATAATATAAAAGAAACCTTAAGAGAGGTCAGAAAAACTTTACTAGAAGCAGATGTTGCATTATCAGTAGTACGAAATTTTATAGATTCTGTATCAAAAAGTGCTATTGGTAGTAACATTAATAAAAGTTTTACTCCTGGACAAGAACTAATAAAAATAGTCAAAGAAAAATTAACAACAATATTAGGAGAAGGAAACAGTGATTTAAATTTATCCACACAAGTTCCAACAGTAATAATGGTAATTGGACTACAAGGACAAGGAAAAACAACAAGTATAACAAAGTTAGGAAAAATGATAAAAAATGCCCATAAGAAAAAAATTTTGATAGTTTCTACAGACATATATAGACCTGCAGCAATTAAACAATTAGAATTATTATCACAAAAAGCAAAAATTGATTTCTATCCTTCAAATACCAATCAAAATCCAATAATAATTGCTAAAGAAGCATTAAAATTTGCTAAATTAAAATTGTATGATGTATTATTAATTGATACCGCTGGGAGATTACACATTGACAATTATATGATGAATGAAATTTCAAATATATATAAAGAAACAAAACCTACAGAAAATCTGCTAGTTATTGATGCTATGATAGGTCAAGATGCAGTAAATATTGCTCATAAATTTAGTAATAATATACCTATTACCGGATTTATTATAACTAAAACAGATAGCGATGCCAGAGCAGGTATTATACTCTCCATGAAATATATTACAAAAAAACCAATTAAATTCATGAGTACTGGAGAAAAATTACATGAATTCGAAGCATTTCATTCTAATAGAGTTGTAAACCGCATTCTCGGAATGGGTGATGTTTTATCTATTATAGAAAACATTGAAAAAAAAATTAATAAAAAAAACATTAAAAAATTAACGTATACAATAAAAAGTCGAGAAAAATTTGATTATAACGACTTATTAATACAAATACAACAAATTAAAAAACTTGGAAACATCACTACAATATTAGGAAAATTACCCAAAAAAACAAAAATATTTAGTTCCATTCACAATAATATAAATGAAAAGCTATTGTTACAAATGGAAACTATAATATATTCTATGACTCCAAAAGAAAAAAAACAACCAGAACTTATCAAAGGATCAAGAAAACGTAGAATTGCAAAAGGATCAGGATTATCAATACAAGAAATAAATTTACTATTAAGACAATTTAATAACATAAAAAAAATAATACAAATGATCAAAAAAGGTGGAATAAACAAAATAATGAGAGGAATAAGTAGTATAATGAACAATACGTCTTTAAAATCATAAACTATTTTTATAAAATAATTTTTTAAGTTATACTATTTAAAAAAAGAGTACAATTACTAAAAGGTAAGTTATGGTAAAAATTCGTTTATCAAGAGTAGGGGTTAAAAAACGCCCATTTTATCAAGTTATTATTGCTGACAGTCGATATCCTAGAAATGGAAGATTTATTGAAAAAGTAGGATTTTTTAATCCAATACCATCAAAAAATTCTAGTAATGATATTTATATAAATTATACTAGAATAAAATATTGGATAAAAAATGGAGCTTTAATGTCTAGTAGAGTCAAGCACTTAATTAAAAAATTTTCTAAAATAAAAAATAAAAAGGTATAGTCTATTATAAAAATTAAAAAAAAACATTCTAAACATTTAATTATTGCTAAATTTGGAATTCCTCATGGTATATTAGGATGGATTCGTATATTTTCGTTTACAGAAAAAAAACAAAATATTTTCAATTATCATCCTTGGAACATTCAAAATAATGCAACAAAGACAACTATTTATGTTCAAAATTGGAAAGATAAAAAAAAGTACTTTATTGTAAAAATAAAAAATATTATTGATCGTTCTACAGCTCAAAAACTAACTAATAATTACATAATAATTAACGAAAATATATTACCACCGTTAAAAAATGATGATTATTATTGGAAAGACATTATAAATTGTACTGTATTTAATATAAAAAAAAAATACTAGGAAAAGTAAAAAATTTAATTACAACATCATCCAATGATGTCCTTATTGTTAATAAAATTATGTCAAAACCAAATCATACCCAAAAAAATATGTTAATACCTTTTATTAATAAAACAGTTATTAAAAAAGTTGACATCACTAAAAAAATAATTATAGTAGATTGGGAATATACTTTTGAATAAAAAAATTTTAGAAAAAAAAGCACTATTACATATAGGAATAATTAGTATTTTTCCAAACATGTTTCATACCATAATCAATTATGGAATTACTAGAAAAGCCATTCAAAAAGGAATAATGAAACTTGATATCTTTAATCCAAGGCATTACACAAAAAATAAATATCGAAATATCGATAATCGCCCTTATGGAGGAGGACCTGGTATGCTTATGCAGGCACAACCATTAAAATTAGCCATTGAAAACGCAAAATCTAAATTAGAATGTGATGCGAAAGTACTTTATTTATCACCAAAAGGATACAAAATAAATCAAGAAACAATTGTAAAGTTATCAAAAATGCAACACATAATTTTATTATGTGGTAGATACAAAGGAATAGACGAACGGCTTATACATAGCAAAATTGTAAATGAAGAAATATCTATTGGAGATTACATTCTTAGCGGTGGAGAATTACCTGCTATGATCTTAATTGATATGATATGTCGATTACTCCCTGGTTCTTTAAACGCAATAAAATCAAAACAACATGATTCATTTTATAAAGGACTATTAGATTGTCCTCATTATACTCGACCAAAAGTTTTCCATAATATAGAAGTTCCTAACATTCTATTATCTGGAAATCACAAAAAAATAAAAACGTGGAGACTACAGCAATCATTAGGACAAACTTGGATCAAGAGACCGGATTTATTAAATAACATCACACTTACAAAAGAAGAACGTAATTTATTAGAACAATTTAAAGAAAAAAAGTTAAAATCAAAAACATAATAAAACCATTAAAATATAAAAAATATATTAGGAAAGTGTTATTGTGAATATAATTCAAATAATAGAAAAAGAACAGATAAAAAAAACTATTCCTACTTTTAAAACAGGAGATACTATAGAAATTAAAATATGGGTAGTAGAAGGATCAAAAAAAAGAATACAATCGTTTGAAGGAATAGTTATAGCTAAACGAAATAGACATTTTAAATATTCCTTTTGTGTACGTAAAATATCCAATGGACATGCTGTAGAACGCGTATTTCATGCTCATTCACCTAATATTGAAACTATAAATATAAAAAAGCATGGCGATGTTAGAAAATCAAAACTATACTATTTAAGAAATAGAACAGGAAAATCAGCTAAAATAAAGGAACTATTAATAAAAAAATAACATGTTTTCAAAAGTATATTATTAATTTTTTATGTTAATACGCGGGATGTTTATCATGCAGTCATAATAACTATCATTTGACTGCATAACCTCTGTAAGAAATCATATTCATTTATTAATTCTTATATAGTTCTACATAGTTAACAGAACAATAAAGATTATACTATTTTTTTAGTTCCTCCTATCGTAATATTATTTAATTTTATTGTCGGTTGACCTACACCTACTGGAATACTTTGTCCATTTTTTACACATGTTCCTACTCCTGAATCTATTAATAAATCATTTCCAACCATAGAGATTTCTTTCATTACATTACTACCTGACCCAATTAACATGACATTTTTTATAGAATTAGAAATTTTCCCTTTTTTTACTAAATATGCCTCAGAAGTAGAAAATACAAAATTTCCAGAAGTAATATCTACTTGCCCTCCGCTAAAATTTAATGCATATATTCCGTATTCGATACTGTCAATAATATCATCCGGAGTCGAATTTCCTGATAACATGTATGTATTAGTCATACGAGGAAAAGGTAAATGAGCATATGACTCTCTTCTACCATTACCCGTAGGATTTACACCCATTAATCGAGAATTAAATTTATCTTGGATATAACTTTTCAAAATTCCATTTTCTATTAATACATTGTATTGACTTGGAACGCCTTCATCATCAATTGTTAGAGACCCTCTTTTATTTTTAATAGTCCCATCATCTACAATAGTACACAATTCTGAGGCAACTTTATGTCCAATTTTATTAGTAAAAACTGAAGTACCTTGACGATTAAAATCTCCTTCTAATCCATGCCCAACTGCTTCATGTAATAAAATTCCTGGCCATCCTGAACCTAATACTACTGGAAACATGCCTGAAGGGGCTTCTTGAGCAGATAAATTAACTAAAGCAATCCTAACTGCTTCTTTAGCATAATATTCCAATAAAGGCATACCCGATACATAGTTATCTAAAAAAAAAGTATATCCATCTCGACTTCCTCCTCCACTAAAACCATATTCACGTTTACCATTATGTTCAACTATTACATAAACTGAAATACGAACTAAAGGACGAATATCAGCCGCTAAACTACCATCTGTAGCAGCTACTAATATCTGATCATATTCACCACTTAAAGTAGCATTTACACTAATTACGCGATGATCTACACTTCTAGCAATAGAATTGATCTTATAAAGAATATCTACTTTTTCTTTAGAATCAAAATTAGTTAATAGATTATCTGAAGTATACAAAGATGTATTTTTAACTACTAAAAAAGGTTTTATACGAATAGAACGAGTTTTTTCTAAAATACTACTAGATAAATATACACTTTTTCTCAATGTATTCAATGTAATGCTGTCGGAATAAGAAAAACCAGTACTTTCTCCTGATATAACTCTTACTCCTACACCTTGATTAAGATTAAAAGTACCCTCCCTAACAATATTATCTTCTAACATCCATGATTCATTACTATTAGATTGAAAATAAAAATCAGAATAATCTATTGTATTCTTTGAGACATCATCTAACATCTCAAAAATGTTGTGATAAGTAATTTTGTTTGCAGTTAATAAACGCTCGGTAACTGAATTAAGAACCATTATAACTCACTTATTTTAAATATAAATAATACTATCAAATTAAATATTTACATATACATCATTATTATATTTTGAA
The DNA here is from genome assembly GCA_039830035.1 of Buchnera aphidicola (Meitanaphis flavogallis). Classification (NCBI taxonomy): domain Bacteria; kingdom Pseudomonadati; phylum Pseudomonadota; class Gammaproteobacteria; order Enterobacterales; family Erwiniaceae; genus Buchnera; species Buchnera aphidicola. The sequence goes on from CP140038.1 coordinate 421,912, forward strand.
TAAAGTATTACATCAATTAATATATATATAAAAACATAATAAAATTAATACTAATCTTTTATATTAAACTTACAATATAGAAAAATAACCAATAAAAATAATAATTTTTTAAATTAATACTTTATAAAAATTTTCATTATTTCAATAAAAATGATTTTAAAATATATTCCCGTTTCATTGTATCTATATATTTATACGCTATTATTTATATTTATATACAATGTTTATTTAATAAATACTAAATTTTTTATGATAAACACATTGAATGTATACATAATGATGTATAATACTTGTAAATTAAACATTTTACGTTATCTATTAAAAAATCATATGAAATTTTTTTACAATATCTTGATAATAAATGGTCCTAATCTCAACCTATTAGGAGAAAGAGAACCACATATTTATGGAAGCACTACATTAACTCAATTAATAAAACAACTAGATGAAAAAGGCAAACTACTTAACACCAATATACATCATGTACAATCTAATTCAGAAAGTAAATTAATTAAAAGCATTCACGATTCTAATAAAAAAATAGATTATATTATAATTAATGCAGGTGCTTTTACGCATACTAGCATAGCATTACGTGATGCATTAATGGGTATTAATATACCTTTTATAGAAGTACATATTTCCAATATTTACTCACGCGAAAATTTTCGATCACATTCATGGTTGTCCGATATTTCATCTGGAGTTATCTGCGGATTTGGATTAGATGGATATTTTTGGGCTTTAAAAACTGCTATCAAAAGAATAAAACAAACAAAAAAATAAAATTTATATTTAAATAATTATCTAAAATTTTACCATTAATTATAAATTTCTAATATAAAAAACTAATAATATAATATAAAATACTATAATATAATTCAATTACATTTAAGCTAAAAAATAATAATTCTACATCAGTGTAAATTAAAACATTTAAAATTGTGATCACACTCATCTATCTTCACTTGCATTTAATTGATTTAATAAAGTTAAAATATCTTGAGGAAAATTACTGTTCCATTCCATGCGTACTTTTTTTATAGGATGTTCTAAACTAAGTTTGCTAGCATGTAATGCTTGTCTAGGAAACAATCGAACTATATTACGTAAAGAAAAAGTAATATTTTTGCAAATTTTATATTTATTACCATACACACGATCCCCTATTAACGGATGATTAATATTTAACATATGTACTCGAATTTGATGAGTTCGCCCTGTTTCTAATGTAATAGCTAAATAAGTATGACAAGAAAAACGTTTTATAACTCTATAATGAGTAATAGCCTTTTTCCCCGTAATACTAGTAGTCATGACAGTACGTTTTAACGGATGTCGTTTAATAGGTTGACAAATTGTTCCTCCAGAAATAACCCGACCATGTACTATAGCTTCATATTTTCGAATTATTTTTCGAGACTTCATTGAATTAACTAAATTATCGTAAGATTTGACATTTTTTGCAATCACCATTAATCCAGTAGTATTTTTATCTAATCTATGGACAATTCCAGATCTAGGAATATTGGAAAAATCGTTATCTTTATATAGTAATGCATTTAATAAAGTTCCATCTTTATGACCAGATCCAGGATGAACAACTAAATCAACTTGTTTATCAATCACTAAAATATCCTTATCTTCATAAACAATATTCAAAGGAATATTTTGAGAATTATTAATATTTTTTACAGAAGCAATATTATTAACAGTAATTTTATCTCCACATATTACTTTTGTATTAGGCTTATTAAAAACAAAACCATTGACATGAACTTGACAGTTTAAAATCCATTTTTTTACACAAGTACGAGAACATTCACCACTAAATAATTGAAATAAAGCTTTATCCAATCGCATTTTCGATGGAATAGCATTAGGAATAATAACAGTAACATTTTTAGTATTGATCATATAATATTATAAAAAAAGAAATTATAAATACATAGTATAGCAAAATCATTTTCTAATTTTAATTAAAATAAATCTTACAACCATTTTCTATATCAATAACAGCAATATTATTACTTAAAAAATTTATTATTATATAATAAATTATCCTACTACTTTAGTACCATTTTAAAACTTATCTCTTATATTTTAAATAAAACAAAAAATAATTCTCATAAAAATATCTATAAAAAATATAAATGAATTTTTTTAATCACATATGAGTTATAACATCCAACAATTTTTACTAAAAAAATGAAAAAAACAACCAATGAAATAAGACAAATGTTTTTACACTTCTTTCAAGAAAAACAACATACTATTATTCCAGGAAGTAGCCTAGTTCCCTTAAATGATTCTTCCTTATTATTTACTAATGCTGGAATGAACCAATTCAAAGATATATTTTTACAAAAAGATCACGACTTTAAATATACTCGGGTAGTTACAGTTCAAAATTGCCTCAGAACAGGAGGAAAACATAACGATTTTGACAACGTAGGATATACATCTAAACACCATACATTTTTTGAAATGTTAGGTAATTTTAGCTTTGGAGATTACTTTAAAAAAGAAGCTATTATGTATGCATGGGAATTTCTTACATCAAAAAAATGGTTAAATATATCTTCAGAAAAATTATGGATTACTGTATATAAAGATGATTTAGAATCTTATAACATATGGAAAAATATTATTAACATAAAAGAACAAAAAATTGTTAAAATAGGGAACAAAAAATATAACAAATATACTTCCGATAACTTTTGGCAAATGGGAAATACAGGTCCGTGTGGTCCATCTACAGAAATTTTTTATGACAAAGGAAAACAATTATCTGGAAAACCACCTGGATACAATACCAACAACGGAGAACGATTTGTTGAAATTTGGAATATTGTATTTATGCAATTTAATAAGATAAATGATGCAAAAATTATTAAATTGTCCAAACCTTCAGTTGATACAGGCATGGGATTAGAACGTATTTCAGCAATCATGCAAAATGTAATTTCTAATTATGAAATTGACGTGTTCCAACCATTGTTAAACTTAATTAGAAAAATGAGCAAAAGTTCTAATTTTGATAACAAACACATGTATGTTATTGCAGATCATATTCGGTCTAGCGCTTTTATTATATCAGAAAACATTACTCCTTCTAATGAAAAACACGGTTATGTTCTTAGAAGAATTATTAGACGAGCTATAAGACATGGACATCATATTGGAATCAAAGGACTATTTTTATATAAACTAATTCCTACTTTAATACACTCCATGGGAGAAAACGCTTATATTTTAAAAAAGAAACAACAACACATCGAGACTATATTGAAATTAGAAGAAAACAAATTTATCTGCACTCTAGAAAAAGGATTAAGATTACTTGAAACAGAAATTAAAAAGATCAAAGACAATACTATTAGTGAAAAATTAATTTTTGAACTATATGATACCTTTGGTTTTCCTGTAGACCTAACCATGGAAATTTGTCGTGAAAAAAATATTTTCGTAAATCTTGTAGAGTTTAAAAAATACCAAAAGAATCAACGAAAAAAAATAAACGAAAAACAATTTTGCAAAATCAAAAACATCAACATTATCAATACTCCAATAAATAATACTTTGTCATCTAATTTTATAGGCTATAATACTACAGAAACACAATCATATATAATAGGTATTATTTGCAATAATTCATATTGTACAACTATATCAGAAAATGATACAGCCATATTGATATTAGAAAACACTCCTTTTTATGCAGAATTAGGAGGACAAATTGGTGATACCGGAACAATTAAAAATATACACGGAAACTTTATAGTTTATAACACCAAAAAATACGGAAATGCTATTGGACACATTGGTAAGTTAACATCAGGACATTTAGATATTCACAGTATAGTCATCGCTAAAATTAATTATGCTAGAAGAGCATTAATTCAAATGAATCATTCTGCTACTCATTTGCTACATTCTTCATTACGCATGATATTGGGAAATCATATTTTTCAAAAAGGCTCTTACATCACAGATCAATTTTTACGATTTGATTTCTCTCATCATTCTCCGATATATTTGAATGATATACAAAAAATTGAAAATATGGTCAATATGAAAATTAGTCACAATATATCGATTAAAACAGATATCATGACGTTAAACGAAGCACGAAAAAAAAATATTATAGCTCTATTTCAAGATAAATATACTGAAATAGTACGTGTTCTTTCGATTAACGATTTTTCAATTGAATTATGCGCAGGTACTCACACCAAAAGAACAGGAAACATAGGTTTATTCAAAATTACTACTGAAAAAGGTATATCATCTGGAATTAGAAGAATAGAAGCAAAAACTGGTCAAATGGCTTTATCCAATATTCATAAACAAGAAATAGAAATAGAAAATATTGCAATTATACTTAAAACTCAAAACAAAAATATTAAAAATAATATTCAAGCTCTATTATTAAATAACAAAAAACTAGAAAAAAAAATAAGTAAAATACATGAAAAAGAAATATACGAAATAGTTGATAAACTTAGTAAAAATTTTATCTTAATAAAATCTATAAAAGTTATCATACATACATTTAAAAACCAAAAACCTACAACATTAAGAAATATAATAGATAAAATCAAAAATAAGTTAACATCGACTATCATTATATTAGCAAATATTGTTAATGACCATGCAACAATTATTGTAGGAATTACACCTAGTCTATCGCAAAAAATTTCTGCTAACGAACTATTGCATATACTTTTACACAAGTTAAATGGAAAAGGAGGAGGAAAAATTTCTATAGCTGAGGGAGGAATAAAAAATTTAACTTTTTTAAAACAAGAATTAATTAATATAAAAAATTGGATTAACTCTAAGCTATAAAACATTTAATTAAAATTAAATGTTTTAAAAAACATACAAAATGTTAAAATTATATATCATAGTATATGACATCATAAAATTTTTTATTTAGTTTAGTATTAGGCATAATGCCAAAATTCGGATTGGTTGCATCTTTCACAAGTTTTTAAGGAAAAATACATGCTTATTCTAACTCGTCGAGTAGGTGAAACACTCATCATCGGTGATGAGATATCTGTAACAGTATTAGGTGTAAAAGGTAATCAAGTGCGTATTGGTGTAAACGCCCCTAAAACAATCTCAGTACATCGTGAAGAAATATATCAAAGAATTCAAGCTGAAAAACATCAAAAATCTAATTGCTAAAATATCAGCATCTTGCTATCTTTCATCAAAGCGAGATGCTGTAATTACTTAACCTATTACTTTAAATTACAAATTATAACATTAAATAATAATTGAATATTATAATACTGCAATAACTATTTTTTTAAAATTACTATACAATCTAAAATCAATATGATAACCTGATGCAAATTATATATAAATTATTAATTTACTACATAATACATTTTCAAAATAATAACATTATATTACTAGGTGAGATGGCCGAGTGGTTGAAGGCACTCCCCTGCTAAGGGAGTATGTAATAAAATTGCATCGAGGGTTCGAATCCCTCTCTCACCGAAAAATAAAATAGCATCCGTAGCTCAGTTGGATAGAGTACTCGGCTACGAACCGAGAGGTCGGAGGTTCAAATCCTTCCGGATGCAAAAAAAATTCTAGTAATTAACATTTCTCTATTAAAAAATTCAATCCCAACTTTCTAATTTACGCATAAACTTGTTTATAAAATCATTATTAAAAAATGATATAATTAATTCTTTTATATTACTTATATTTATTTCAGAGGTTACTTTGATTCCAAAAATACTACACAAAATCAATTGGTTAAAATCTAATCCAAAAATTATACAAAATATATTAAGAGGCGTTGAACGTGAAGCATTACGCATAAACATAAATGGAAAAATTTCTAAAAACGATCATCCTTATTCTTTAGGATCAGCTTTAACTCATAAATGGATCACAACTGATTTTTCCGAATCACTAATAGAACTTGTTACTCCACCTACCAGTAATATAAACCATTTATTAAAAATTTTGCGTGATATTCACAGATTTGTGAATAAAAACATAGATAAAGAATATTTATGGCCATTTAGTCTTCCTCCATTCGTTGAATCTACTAACTCTATAGCCTTAGCAAAATACGGACTATCTAATCTTGGTAAAATGAAGACATTATATAGAAAAGGATTAAATAACAGATATGGTACATTAATGAACATTATTTCCGGAGTTCATTATAATTTTTCATTACCAATGATATTTTGGAAAGAATGGAAAAACAACAATAAACTAGTCCAAAAAAACTTTGTTTCTAATGGATATTTATGTTTAATTAGAAATTTTTATCGATTTGGATGGATTATTCCTTATTTATTCGGTACATCTCCAGCTATTGAACCATTTTTTATTGAAAATAAAAAACACAATTTAAATTTTATTAAAAAAAATGGAATTTTATTTTTACCATGGTCCACTTCTTTAAGACTAAGTGGTTTAGGTTATACTAATCAATCAATTAAAAATCTGAAACTAACATTTAATTCTTTAGATAATTATATATCATCACTAAAATATGGTTTATATACAACGTCTGAAAAATTTAAAAAAATAGGATTAATAGATTTTTATGGTAATAAGAAGCAAATTAATACTAATATATTGCAAATGGAGAATGAATTATATACTTATATTCGACCTAAAAGAACCACAAAGCTTAACGAAACCATTTTAAATTCTTTAAAACAAAAAGGAATTCAATATATAGAAATACGATCATTGGATGTAAATCCCTTTTCATGTATAGGAATTAAAAAAATACAAATATTATTATTAGATTTATTTTTAATTTGGTGCGTAATTGCCGATTCTCCAAAAATGACTAATGAAGATCTTCAATATCACTCTAAAAATTGGGAAACAGTTAGTCTAAAAGGAAGAAAACCTAAACAAAAAATACGTATTAATATATACCATCAAAAGAAATCACTAGAATCAATAGGAAAATATTTAATAGAAGATTTTTTTCATATAGCAGAAATTTTAGACTACCAATCCAAAAGCAATCAATATCAAAAAACATGTCAAAAAATATTTAAATATTTTGATAACACTGATTTAACTTATTCTGAAAAAATTTTAAATCAATATATAAACAATACTATTCAGGGTCTTGGAATGAAATTAGCTATAGAAAATAAAAGTAAACTAAAAAACGAAAAATTAGAAAAAATATATAAAAATGACTTTATAAACGAAGCATATCGCTCTCATTTCACACAAAAAATGATAGAACTGAATGATAAATTGTATTCAAAAAAATTTTTTTATTAAAAATACTATGATAATATTGATTTTAACAACTAATAATTTTTAAAAAACAAATACATAGAAATAACTCTATATATATCAATATAAAAAATTTATATTGAAACATAATACAAGAAAATATATATATTAAATTTAATAAATAATATGCTTCTTATTGAGTTATATTAAATAAAATAGTTATATACACAAAATAAATAATTGTTGTAATTTAAACTAAATTATATTTAAAATCTAAATATATTTTGATAAACTATTATTTTTATAATAATTTAAATAAAATGCTAATTAAAACACTATTTATATTATTGTCTTCTTTCATTACATTACCTTCCAATGAAGGTACAATGTATCAACATCATTACAGAAATTTTTATCAAACTAAATTACTAGCACAAAAAGTTAATGCTAATATACCAAGTTCATTTTACTGTAGTTGCAAAATATCGTGGATCAAAAAAAAAGGTATTCCACAACTACAATCTTGTGGCTATCGAATTCGAAAAAACACAAATAGAGCTAATCGAATAGAATGGGAACATGTAGTACCAGCATGGCAATTTGGACATTTAAAACAATGTTGGAAACAAGGTGGAAGAAAAAATTGTGCTCACGATACAAATTATGAGAAAATAGAAACGGATTTACATAACTTACAACCAGTAATTGGAGAAATTAATGCAGACCGAAGTAATTTTATGTATGGAGAACTAGATAAAAAACAAAAAAATCAATATGGACGTTGTTCAATGAAAATTGATTTTAAAAATAAAATAGCAGAACCACCAGACAAATCTAAAGGAATTATTGCCAGAACCTACTTCTATATGAATAAAACCTATAAATTAAATATTTCTAATAAACAAATGAAATTATTTAATAAATGGAATAAAAAATATCCTATTAGCATTTGGGAATGTAAAAGAGATAAACTAATTTTTCAAATTCAAGGAAATCATAACCCTTACGTATATTCTAATTGTATTAAAACCATTAAAAAATAAAAAACCATCAATAACATGAACTAAAAAATTTAAATATAATATTATTTACATTAATACCCAAAATATAAAAATTTATTATTAAGATGATACAAAACTGAAAGAGATTATTTAACTATTAATATTATAGTATTAACACTTCCAAATCCATAATTTATTAGGTGTTAAAACTAAAGGTAAAGAAAATTCCCAAGGAAAAGGAATAATTTTATCAACTAACTGAAAATTGTAGGCTAATCCAATGGGAAAAAATCCTTTTTTTTTCCAATTACTTAAAATTTTGTCGTAAAATCCTCCACCCATTCCCAAACGATAACCAAATTTATCAAAAGTCACTAGTGGAACAAAAATTACATCCATATCGTTACAAGATAAAACCATATTTTTATTTAAAATTGGTTCAAAAATATTAAATACATTTAATTTTAAACAAGTATTAGGAAAATATTGAGAAAATAATAATTTTTTATCGCAAATTGAGTCAATAATTGGCAAAAAAACATTATATTTTTTTTTCCATAATTTTAAAATTAATGCATGAGTATCGATTTCTCCATCAAAAGAAAAAAAAATAGCAACATTTTTAGCAATACGCAAACGTTCACAATAAAAAGCTAAATTAGAAATATTTATAGATGCGATTATTTTTTCCTTCAACATCACATTTTTTCTCAATTTTCTAAAATACTCTCTTTGAATATTACGATTTATAAATAGCATACAATAACATCATACAAAGAAAAGTGATTACATATCATATAAAAAATTAATATAAAATAACTATACTAAAATTTAATTATCTTCAATTTATTTAAATACGAAATAATTTTTTTGGATCTTAAAATAATTTCTTTTATTTTCAATTTTTCATGCTCTAATTCATAAGATATATTTAACGCTGTTACAAGTACTAAATGCTCTGTGTTAGATACTCCAGTTTTAATCTTTAAATTCTGTAATTTTTGATTCAAACTATTAACCGCATTATATAAGTCGTTTTTAAGTCCATTAGGACAATTAACTTTTAATAATTGACCAAAAATATTAACCTCTATACATTGAACTGGCATTTTATTTATACTATCCAATATAAACCAATTAAATTATTTTTAATAACGCATTTGAGTGCTATTAATGAAATACAATATGCAATATTTATCATATAATATACATAAAGTATTTAAATGTTTATAAAATAATTATGACACATACATAAGCATAAGTATTTACACAAATATACGATATTTTCATACAAAAATTTTAAAACTAAAAATATAAAACATTAATTAACTAAAATATGTTTTTAACAAATATTTTATTAATTTTAAAGTTTATACATATCTTCAATATTAACTAACGTAAAATATCTCTAAAAGATAAATACATTATATAAAACATATTTTATATAATATTATTTTTTCATAACTATTATACCTGATTGTTTGCTAATTAAAGCAATATCTGCTGTACGAGTTGCAAACAATCCCACACTCACTACTCCAGGTAAAGAATTAATTTTATGTTCCATTTTGATTGGATCTAATATTTTAAAATCATACACATCAACAATTATATTCCCATTATCTGTAACAACATTTCGTCTAATTTTTGGTATACCACCTAATTTTATCAATTTATCTAGTATATAAGAAATAGACATAGGTATAATTTCAATAGGTAACGGGAATGTTCCTAATACTTGTACCAATTTCGATTCATCTGCAATACAAATAAAAGTTTTAGCTGCAGAAGCTATAATTTTTTCTCTAGTTAACGCAGCACCTCCTCCTTTGATCATTTGTAATTTAAAATTTATCTCATCTGCACTATCTATATATAACATTAACGATTTAATATCACTCAAATTATATACAGGAATTCCATGTTTTTTTAAAAATAGTGTCGAAGAACTAGAACTAGACACCACTCCATGAACTAAATTTTTAGTATAACTTAATGCTTCAATAAAATAAGATACAGTTGAACCTGTTCCAATACCAATTACTGAACCGGGATAAATATAGTCCAAAACAGCTTTTGCGACAGATTTTTTCAATTCTCTAGAATCCATAAAATAAAACCTATACTAAATTTTATTATTTATAACAATTAAATTTATTTTAAATTTTATTATTATGTGCTTTAACTCACAATATATTTAAATAAATAGATAAAAAAGAACATTATTTGATTTTTTAGACAAGAACTACACCATTGTTTTTAATTTAAATTATACTTTTTATAAACAAGTATGTCTGGGGTACCTGGATTTGAACCAGGGATGCCGGTATCAAAAACCGGTGCCTTACCACTTGGCTATACCCCAAAATAATTACTTAAATATTACATATGCGGAAGGCGAGACTCGAACTCGCAAACCTAATGGTGCCAGAACCTAAATCTGGTGCGTCTACCAATTTCGCCACTTCCACACTCTAAAATTTTATTTTTTTTAATTTAGTAGCTACGACAGGAATCGAACCTGTGACCTCAGCGTTATGAGTGCTGTGCTCTATCCGACTGAGCTACGTAGCCGGGAAATATAAAATTATTTTATACTTTAAATTATGCTGTGTTATACTAATAATGTCAATAATGATTTTTAAAAAGATATAACTATGTAAACAATGATCTTTATAAAACAATTAATACTATAGTACTAAAATTATCTATTAACTAGCTATTTGTTTTTATTTGTTTTTATTTTTTTAATTTCTCTTCGTTATTTTAGATAAATATCTACAGGAAATAAAATGAATAATCAAAATAAAAAAGTACATAATTATAATTTCATTCAAAAAATAATTTATCATGATTTAAAAAAGAACACAGTAAAAAGTATTAAAACACGTTTTCCTCCTGAACCTAATGGTTACTTACATATTGGACATGCGAAATCTATATTTTTAAATTTTTATTTAGCTAAACAATTTCAAGGTACATTTAATCTTCGTTTTGATGATACTAATCCTAGAAAAGAAAATGTTCACTACATTAATGGAATAATTGAAGATATAAAATGGTTAGAATGCGAATGGGATAACAAAATATTTTATACATCTTCTTATTTTAAAATTATTTACCAATATGCTAAAGAACTAATTATGAAAGGATTAGCTTACGTTGATCAATTGAACAAAGAAGAAATACGAAAATATAGAGGTACGTTAACTTCACCCGGAGTAAATAGTCCATATCGAATGCGTACTATTAAAGAAAATTTATCATTATTTAAAAAAATGAAATATGGATATTTTTCTGAAGGAAATGCATGTTTGAGAGCAAAAATCGATATGAAATCGCCTTTAATGGTCATGAGAGATCCTGTATTATATCGAATTTTATTTTCAAAACATCATCAAACCAAAACAAAATGGTGCATATATCCCACATATGATTTTGCTCATTGTATTTCCGATTCTATAGAAAAAATAACACATTCTATATGTACGTTAGAATTTCAAGACAATCGAAAATTATATGAATGGATATTAAATAATATTAATGTTACTCATTATCCTCGCCAATATGAGTTTTCTAGATTAAAATTAGAATACTCTGTATTATCTAAAAGAAAACTACAACTCTTAATAACTAACAATATCGTAACTGGATGGGATGATCCTAGAATGCCAACCATTTCTGGATTAAAACGAAGAGGATACACATCTTCCTCTATACGCAAATTTTGTGAAAAAATTGGAGTTACAAAACAAGAGAACATCATAGAATTATCACTATTAGAATCTTGTATTCGAAGTGAATTAAATATAAATACTATTCGTTATATGGCAGTTATTAACCCAATAAAGATATATATTTGCAATTTATCTGATGATTATACAGAAATATTAACAATTCCAAATCACCCTAATATTAATACTATGGGAACACATAAATCTATTTTTAGTAATAAAATATACATAGATCGTTTTGATTTTCAAGAAAATAACACTATACTACATAAAAAATTAACCATAGGAAACGAAATCAGATTACGTCATGCTTATACTATTTGTGCAAAAAAAATAATCAAAGATGCTGATAATAACATAACTAAAATCATTTGCACATATGACAAAAATACATTAGGAAAAAATCCTATTTATAAAAAAGTATCAGGAGTAATTCATTGGATTTCTGAAAAAAATGCATTACCAGCTCAATTTAATTTATATGAAAAATTGTTTTTACTAAAAGATCCTGAAACACAAACAGATTTCTTAAAGTACGTTAACAGAAATTCATTAATTATTAAAACAGGATTCATAGAATCTGATATAATACATAACATCTCTAAAAATAGATATCAATTTGAAAGAGAAGGATATTTTTGTCTTGATAAAAATTATTCTATTAAAAATAACTTAATATTTAACAGGATAGTAACATTAAAAGATAATATAAAAAAAAATATTAACAAATAATACATATTATTTAGTAAACATCTTATACAAGATATACTATAAATTTCATAATTTTATATCTATGGTTAAAATATTTGACTTTAAACACACACCTAAATATCGTCTAATAAAATTAATATTTTATTCATTAGAAACGCATATCCAATAATTTAAACAACTAATTTAAAATATTTTATATCTACACGAAAATTATACAATAATTAATATTATTAACTAACTATAATTAAAAAACTCATTTTAAAAAATAGATTCTATATGACATTTACTAAAAAAACAACGTTCAACATAACCTTAAAAACTATAGACTATCATTTCATTTTTTAACAATCTTGTTCGATATTTCATCCACATGTTGGTTAAATATGACAACACATTATATTTTTATAACTGGAGGTGTAGTATCATCTCTCGGAAAAGGTATTACAACAGCGTCTTTGGCTGCAATTCTTGAAGCACGAAATCTCAATGTAACTATTATAAAATTAGATCCATATATTAACATAGATCCAGGTACTATAAGTCCGATACAACACGGCGAAGTTTTTGTTACCGAAGATGGTGCAGAAACAGATCTAGATTTAGGACACTACGAACGATTTATTAGAAATAAAATGACTCGTTGTAATAACTTTACTACAGGCAGTATTTATTCTGAAGTTCTTCAAAAAGAAAGAAATGGAGATTATTTAGGTGCTACTATTCAAGTTATTCCGCATATTACTAATGCCATAAAAGATAGAATTTTTGAATGTTCAAAAAATAAAGACATTATTTTTGTAGAAATAGGAGGTACAGTAGGTGATATAGAATCTTTACCATTTTTAGAAGCTATTAGACAAATGGCAGTAGATGTAGGAAAAAAAAATACTATATATATTCATTTAACTCTAGTACCCTACATATCTACTACAGGCGAAATTAAAACTAAGCCTACTCAACATTCAGTTAAAGAACTACTATCTATTGGAATACAACCAGACATATTAATATGTCGCTCAAGAAGAACGATTTCAATTATTGAACGCAAAAAAATTGCTTTATTTTGTAATGTTTCAGAAAAATCAGTTATTTCATTAAAAGATGTTAAATCCATTTATACTATTCCTAAATTATTAAATGCCCAAAAAGTTGATGATTTAATTTGTAATCATTTTAGATTATATGCTCCTAAAGCCAATTTATCAGAATGGGATCAAGTTATATACGACGAATACAATTCTACACAAACAGTAACCATCGGAATTATTGGAAAATACGTTGAATTACCAGATGCTTATAAATCTGTCATAGAAGCGTTAAAACATGGTGGGCTAAAGCATAAAACAATTATTAATATAAAATTAATTGATTCAAAAAAAATTAAAAAATCAAATATTGATACACTAAAATTTCTACATGGAATCTTAATTCCTGGTGGATTTGGAAAAAAAGGAATAAACGGAAAAATAATATCTGCACAATACGCTAGAGAAAATAATATTCCATTTTTTGGAATTTGTTTGGGAATGCAAATTGCTTTAATAGAATTTGTTAGAAATGTAGTAGGATTAAAAGAAGCTAATTCTACAGAATTTTCTCCAAAATGCAAATATCCTATTATTTCTCTCATTAATGAACGAAAAAACACATTAGATAGTCAAAAAATTGCAACGAATAAAAAAATATTAGAAGGAAAAATGAGATTAGGTAGTCAAGTGTGCTATTTAAAAAAAGATAGTCTATCAAAACAATTATACAAAACTAATACCATATTAGAACGACATAGACATCGATACGAAGTTAATAATAACTTTTTACAAACAATAGAAAAATATGGACTATTAGTCACTGGATTTTCTAAAGAAAAAAAACTAGTAGAAATTATTGAGCTGTCTAATCATAGATGGTTTTTAGCTTGTCAATTTCATCCAGAATTTACATCTACACCTAGAGATGGACATCCATTATTTTCTGGTTTCATTGAAGCTGCTATAATATATAAAAAAAAACATAAAGTTAATCATTAAATATGAGATCTATTCATACATATTTAAGTAAAAATGCTTATTTAAAAGGAAAAAATTTATTTATGTCTAAAATTAAAAAATTAATTGCTAGAGAAATAATAGATTCTAGAGGATATCCAACCGTTGAATCTGAAGTTCATTTAGAAGGAGGATTTATTGGAATAGCATCATCACCGTCTGGATCTTCTACCGGTTCTAAAGAAGCATTAGAACTACGTGATAATGATACATCAAGATTTTTCGGAAAAGGAGTCACAAAATCTGTCCAACTAATTAACAATATTATTGCTAAAACATTAAAAAACAAAAACGCCGATGATCAAGAGACTATTGACAACATTTTGATCCAGCTAGATGGAACTAAAAACAAATCTAAATTGGGATCAAACACTATTCTATCCGTTTCATTAGCAATAGCAAAAGCTGCATCAAAATATAGAGGTATACCTTTATACCAATATATTTCTGAATTAAATAATACTCCAGGAAAATATTCTATACCAATTCCCATGATAAATATCATAAATGGAGGCAAACATGCAGACAATAACATAGATATACAAGAATTTATGATACAACCCATCAATACTAGTAATATAAAAGAAGCTATTCAAATAGGATCAGAAATATTTCATACATTGGGAATCATTTTAAAACAAAAAAAATTAAGCACATCTGTTGGAGATGAAGGCGGTTATGCTCCTAATTTAAACTCTAATGAATCAGCACTTGTAATTATTCAAGAAGCTATTAAAAAATCTGGATACATATTAGGAAAAAATGTTACTATTGCTTTAGATTGTGCAGCTTCTGAACTTTACAATAAACATACACAAAAATATACATTACATGGAGAACAAAAACAATTTACATCACAAGAATTTACACATTATTTAGAAGATCTAGTTAAAAAATATCCTATTACTTCTATAGAAGATGGACAAGATGAATCAGACTGGGATGGATTTCTATATCAAACAAAAAGATTAGGAAAAAAAATTCAATTAGTCGGTGACGATTTTTTTGTAACTAACACTCAATTACTAAAAAAAGGAATAAAAAAAGGTATAGCTAATTCTATTTTAATTAAATTAAATCAAATCGGCACTTTAAGTGAAACATTGAAAGCGATACAAATGGCAAACAAAGCAAATTACACTGTAATTATTTCACATCGTTCAGGAGAAACAGAAGACACTTTTATATCTGATTTGTCTGTAGGAACTTCTGCTAAAAAAATAAAAGCTGGTTCTATGAGTAGGTCAGAACGCACATCTAAATATAATCAACTAATAAGAATAGAAGAAAATCTAAAATAAAAAAATTTATTAGAACAAATTATGTATTAAAAAAATATTTTTATATATTTGTAATTAGATACTTTTAACAAATAGCAGGATTGATTTATATAAACATTAACTAAAACCTGCTATTTGTAAAATACTAATAAAACAAAAGTTTTAGTATAAAGATAAATAGTTCCATGAAATAGTATACAATAAAAAATATAAACTAATTTATTTTAATGTATAACTTTATAAATTCTGTATTCAAACTATTATTATTCTAAAAATAACTATATTATTTTTATATTAAAATTATATCTTATTAAAACGACTATAATATGAATGCATACAATTTAAAAATCATGTTATGTCAAATAATCATTAAGTCACTATTTTATATACTTATTTTAAAAAAACAATTCTTTAAAAAAATTTCTATAATAAATTGCAGTTTCAACATGAAACATTTATTTATTTACTACAATAATTTTAAAATAAATACTTTATTAAAACTTTATACCGAGTAACTCAAAAAAAATAAAATTTCATATTTTAATATATAATCTTTTACATTTTTAAAATAAAAATTGTTTTAAATAATTTTATTGGATGAACTTCACTAAAAAATAAATTCGAATAACATACAATATAATAAAATTGTATGTAGTAAAATTAAAT
This sequence comes from Buchnera aphidicola (Meitanaphis flavogallis), assembly GCA_039830035.1. Lineage (NCBI taxonomy): Bacteria > Pseudomonadati > Pseudomonadota > Gammaproteobacteria > Enterobacterales > Erwiniaceae > Buchnera > Buchnera aphidicola. The sequence goes on from CP140038.1 coordinate 438,597, forward strand.
ATAAATAAGCACATACTTAAAGAAATATTTTTTAAAAATAATTAAAATCATTATTTTAAATACATTTATGAATATTAAATTATGTCTGATTTAAATTATCCAACATAACAATCGATTCACATGCTATTCCTTCATTTCGTCCAATAAAGCCCAATTTTTCAGTGGTAGTAAATTTAACACTAACATTATCTACTAAACAAGTAAGATCTTGAGCAATATTATCTCTCATTTTATTTCTATAAATTAACATTTTTGGAAGTTGCGCAATAACTGTTATATCAATATTAGATAAAACGTATCCTTTTTGTACAATTGCTTTCCATGTTTTCCTTAATAATACACGACTATCAATATTTTTATATTTTTGATCAGTGTTAGAAAACACTGAACCAATATCTCCCATAGCAGTAGCTCCCATTAATGCATCAATGACAGTATGTACTAAAACGTCACCGTCAGAATGAGCTGTTAAACCATGTATATAAGGTATAATTACTCCTCCAATAATCAAAGGTTTTATGCTACCAAATGCATGCACATCAAAACCATGTCCGATTTTCATAAACTAATTCTCTTATAACATTTGTGTTTGTAAATAACAACGAACAAAAGAAATATCTTCTGGATAAGTAATTTTTATATTACTATTTCTGCCTCTTACTAATTTTGGATAATATCCACAATATTCCATAGCTGATGCTTCATCAGTTATATTTATTCCTTCCTTGATAGCTTTTTTTAAACAAAACAACAAAAGTTTCGTAGGAAAACATTGAGGAGTTAACGCATTCCATAATTGATATCGATTTATAGTGCCAAAAATATCAATATGATTCATACTATATTTCATAGTATTATTTACTGGTGTAGCTAATATACCTCCTATAGTACTTGTATTAGCTAAAGATATAATTTTATTTAAATCATGTAAGCTTAAACAAGGTCTTACAGCATCATGAATTATTACCCATTTAGCATCATGAACTACCAATAAACCAGCTAATACAGAATGTGAACGAAGCTCGCCTCCAAAAACAAAATAAACTCGCGGATGAAAAGAAACAGATAATTTATGAAAAAAAACATCTTTCTTATTTAAAATAACTATAATTCTTTTAATATTATCATGTATCAAAAAAAATTTTATACTATGTTCAAGAACAGTATACCCTTCAATTTTTATATATTGTTTAGGCTTATTTAACAGCATTCTACTACCAATTCCAGCTGCAGGAATAATAGCTACAATGTTAGAATGAAAAGTACTAATATTATTCATAAAATAATTTTACAAATTGTTCATAATACATTATTAAATATTATCAAAACTATGATTAATTATAATTCTATAAAATGTTTCACCATTTTTTATCATGCCTAAATTACTTCTTGCATATTCTTCTACTAACTCATTACTCATATTCCAAAGTTGTATTTCAGAAAACAATTTGACATTTCGTTCTGTAAGATAAAAAATATCTAATTTTTTTTGCAAAATTTTTTTTTTAATTTCATATATTCATACAAACCATCTTGTCCTATAAAAAAATTTATTTGCAATAAAAATAATAATGCGAATAATCCTATCTTGATTAATATCATATGTATACTCTAAATTTATTACTAATTATATAACTATCAATTACTCATAAATTAAAATAGTTAATGCAATATTATTTTAGTAGTCCAGTTTAATAAATTAAGTCTGTAATTAACGTTTATACTGAAATATATCTATCCATATGAAATATCAGACTATCTATATTCATATAAATCACATATATTATAATAATACATATTTAAAAACATCACATGTCTACTAAAATAATAAAAAATGAAATCTAACATCATCAATTACACAAAAATATTAATTTTTCTTAAAAAATATGTTTTACTAAACATATAAAATAAAAATAAACAGTTCAAATTATTACTATATAATAATTATATTTTATATAGTATTGTATTTTAAAATATATTAGGTTGTAAACCTAATCTTATTAAATTTACAAGCAATATTTTTATTATATATAAATTTTTTCATATAAATTTAACAATCTTTATATATAACACATAATATTCTTTATATTTTAATATAATAAAAAAAAATAAATTCAATTTGCAGTTAAAAATACTAATTATTTTTATAAAACACAATTTATTTGAAACTATTTTAAACAAATTTTGTACTACTTATTTTAAGTTTAAAATACAAACTATTTAAATATCATTAATATTTATTAATTCATGTTTACAAGTTATGTAATATTACTCTACATGTTTAATTTGTCTAGGCATTTACCATTTTCTAATTAACTGCATGAATTGTAATTTCTGAACAAACATCAAGAAATAAACACCCTCCCAAGTTATAATACTAATACTAAAATAATATCAACGAAATAAAATAAAACTAACTTTTTACGCGTTATTACTACATAATCAATAAACTAATCGTTATGATATTGTAAAAAAATAAAAAATTTCAATTAATACATTTTTTCTGAAAATAACTCTACTATCAATAAAAAATTTATTATTTCAAAAAATTATATTTTTATTTTTGTCTATCTAAAAAATTCATTGGTAATACGTAATTCATGTTAATACCTTATAAAAAATATTTGAAACATAAAAAACATATTAAATTTTTATAAGTAGTTTTATTACATATTTTTAAAATATAATTTCCATTTATTTTAAAAAATATTTTATTTAAAATACCACATAAATTATATATTATTTACTATAATTCAATAACCTTTAATAAATTTATAACTTAATAAATAAAAAATTTATTTTACATTTTTATAAAATCTTTATTAAACTCTTTTCTCACAATTAATATAATGCTACCATTAAATACTAACATTACTTCCATTATTCAATGCGAAATAATATCTAAAATCATTTTTACATAAATATATTTAAAAACTCTATATAAAAATTTTAAACATCATACAATATTGTATAAATATCAAAAAATAAAGTAAAAACATTACATGAATTATTAAAAATATAAAAAAATTCTATTTAAATACTTAATAGTTCATTAAATTTTCTCTTAATTACTAAAAAGAAATTAAAAAAATAGAAATATTACTAATGAAATAATAAATATACTATAATTTTTTATAACAAAACTCTTTTTTAAAGAACACGTAAAAAATAGATTTTTTATTACATTCTATCGCATAAAACATAAATTCTTTACATGTTTCTTAAAATCATTTTTAAGTTGTTTAATTTAAAATAATGAGTAAAAATAACATCATAGTTTAACTTTATAAATTAAAAAATCCATATTAAATTCAAGCTAAAGATAATTCATTATGTATCGATATTCCTTTGCAGATTTCACTAATAAAAAAATTAAATTATTTTAATTAGAATTTTTTAAAATATTAAAAATTTATGTTACTTCCATCATCAGAGTTAATTTTCTATTAATTATATTATTCTACTAAATAAATACAAATAAAATCTCATCAAAAAAAATACCAATTTTTTCGTACCAGTATAAAAAACTACTTTGTGTCTCTATATTATAACCATTCAATTCATGTAATGTATATATGTACTTCTTTCACACTGCATTAAGGCAAACATAATTTAATACAAAAAATCATTAAGATAAATTGTTCAACGTATCTAAATTAGAAAATACAACAACATTCTTACGTGAAAAATTTCAAAAAAATAAATTACAAACTAAAATTTTTATATAAATACTTTTCAATCTCTAATGTTCTTTTTTGAGTATTAACAATATTATTTTCATACATTTCTAATTCTAGAACAAAAATATTTTTCGCAATGTTTTAATACTTTTTTAAAAAATGTTATTACTAAGAACAAGTTTAACATGTCTTTTGCAAATTCATGTAGATAATAACCAAAATTTTGTTATATACAATTTTTAACAACACTACACCTAATGTTTTTACTCTCATACTTCTGATAATTTGAAATAATCGCAAATTCATTTTAATCATTCTCTATTTATCTAATTTATTTTTGCAATTACTTTTTATAACGTAATCTTCATAAATAGTATTTAAAGAAACTCTTTTAATAATATTTACTAACACTTTATATATCGTTAAATATTTGAATAAGAAATCACTAATTTCTTTTAAATACACCAAGTTTTATATTATTTGATATACATATTCATTTTTGAAAATTAATTTCAAGTTATACGAATTAATACTAAATTTTTTAGAAAAACAACAAAAAAGGACAATATAAAAAATAATTCGTGCTAAATCTCTTATTTTTTAATACAGGTTTAAGTAAAAAATAAATATTTTTAATGATTTAATTTTTTTATGTACATTTCTTATTATACTAATATCTTTAATAGAAGAACTTCCATCTTTTTAACAATCTACTTCCTCATAAAAGTACAAATATGATTAAATACAGAAAATTTATATATTCTTTTTCCAGAAAGATTAATAAAAATTTCCAAATATTTTTAATTCATCATTTATACAAAATATAGTTATCTTCATATCTAATTTTAATTCATCTTACATAAGACAATAAAGAACATTGTGTGACTCGAACACGCATTAATAAACATTTTACTACTGAAATAGCCAAATTAAATTTCTTTGTTTTAAGATTTTTTGCATTTTTAGAATTAAATTGATCATTTAATTATCTATGCACATTGCTAAATTTAAATTCATACCAAAATTAATATCTAAATTCCTATTCTCTCTAAAATTTCTAGAACATTTAAAAAATCATTTTGAAACCAACAATTTTAGAATTTATTTTTACTTCTAAAAGTAAACATTCATACATAGAATATTTAGAAACATAGGAAATACTTGAAAAAAATTAAAATAACATATCCAAACTTTTCATTTTTTATGATAAATAAATCCTCAAATGTTATCTTTATTTTTCTAAAAAAACTCATCTACCACAGTTGCTAGAGTAACTGATCTAATCACTTTTCGATTGATTAATCCTGTAATTATATCTTTTACACTAGTTCGTTCACAAATTTCTATAAATCCTCCTAAAATAATTAATTATTTTAAATAATAGTTTTAATCGATTAACTGGAATACTAGACATCAAAACTTCTAATTCTAAAAACTATCCCTTTTTGTAAGAATAATACTTAAAAGATTAAAAAAGAGCCTTGTTTTTATTCACAATTTTATTCAAATAAATAATAAACACATATGATTAACGTTAAAATTATATAATTACCTTATTATAAAAAAAAAGTAATAATATTTTATTAAATATTAGTTTATCAAAAATATACGATTTTTTAAAAAATACGTTATGATATAGAGAACTATAACATTCACAAAAATAATAAAATTAATTACATAATAAACGTATGAAAAAATTTTTAATATTAGTGACAATAATGTCATTTGGATTTTGTAACATAGATACACCCATGATAGAGAAACAAAAATATACCATACTTGAAAAAAAAATTACAAATGCTGCTCCAATAATAGAGTTTTTTTCTTTTTTATGTCCTCACTGCTACACTTTAGAAAAAAAATATCAACTCGATTACAATATAAAAAAAAACATATCTAACTCTATTAAAATTGCAAAATATCACGTTAATTTTTTAGGAGGAGAATTAGGCGAATCATTAACTCACATATGGGAAATGTCAAAAATGATGGGATTAGACAAAAAAATTCTCATGCCTATATTTGAAAAAATTCAACAACACAAAACCATTACTGATTTCTACACCTTAAAAAATGAATTTTTAAAGTTAACAAAAATTGATGAAAAAGAATTTAATTTCCTTTGGAACAGTTTTGTTGTAAAGTCTATGTTATATAATCAAAAAATTATACAAAATATCCTAAAAATAGATCGCGTTCCTTTTATATTTATTAATGGAAAATATGCTATAAACAACACAAATATCAGTCAAAGATCGAATAAAGACTTTATCAAAGAATATATATATATTATAAAATGTTTACTTAATAAATATTAAAAATAAATGTCTCAAAAAAAAATTATTTTAATGTTAATTATTTAACTTATTTAATTTTTTTATTAATATTAAAAACCACAATATATATTAAATGTATGTAATTATAACTAATATAAATTTATGCATATGAATTCCAAGAAAAAATTTGTTCACTATTTATTAATAGATGGTACATCATACCTCTATAGATCATATTATTCTTTTTCTATACTGAGTAATAAAAGTGATACACCATCCGGGGCTATATATGGCGTAATAAGAATGCTCAAAACATTATCTAAAAAATACCCAAAATCTCAAATAATCATAATATTTGATTCACCAACAAAAAATTTTAGGCATATATTATTTCAACCATATAAAGCTAACCGTCCAAATATGCCAACAAATTTAAAATTACAAATTAAACCGTTATACGAAATAATCAAAGCAATGGGATTTCCAATTGTAATAATACCTTATTTTGAAGCAGATGATATCATAGGAACATTATCTCATGCGGCCAATAAAGAACAAAAATTTACTTTAATTTGCACTAATGATAAAGATTTAGCACAATTAGTAAATATTAATGTTAATATATTGGAAAGTAAATACAATACAATCTTAGGAGAACAAGAAATAAAACATAAATATGGAGTAATACCTACTTTAATTCCTGATTTACTAGGACTAATGGGAGATAAATCAGACAATATTCCAGGAATACCAACAATAGGAAAAAAAACAGCACTTACTTTATTGAAACATTTTAGATCTTTAGAAGATATATATAATCGCATTGATGAAATATCACAACAGTATTCATTTAAACGAGCTAAACATATTACTAAAATGCTAATAATTCATAAAAACTTAGCATTTCTTTCAAAAAAACTAGCTACAATAAAAACAGATGTAATTATAAATAAATCCATAAATGAGATAAAAATGTTTAAACCATCAACATATAAATTAGCTCATTTTTTTAAATACTATAAATTTTATCATTGGTTAAAATTATTAAAGGAAGAAACATGGTAAAAATAAATATAAACTATATAAAAAAAGTAAAAATATATATAAGTATATTTTTTAATTTAAAAAAATACTAAACGCACTAATTACTTAACTATGAATTTTAATTTTTTTAGATAAAATATTTTTTCAGAAAAAATAAACAGTGTAAACTATAAAACAAAATTTTTATATAAGCTAGAATTACATTAACTAAAATATTTTTCACTTAAAAAAATACAACCTGTTTAAAAACCAATTAAAAAATATAAATATAAAAACATATATAATTAGTTATTATAAACAACATACACTTTAAAAAATAAAGCACACAAACTATTACGATTTTAAAAACTATTCAAAAAAAAAATAAATGTATATTAATAAGATATTAATACTAAAAAGTTACATTCTATCTTAACAATTAATATTTAAAAAAACCTAATCAAAAACATTAATTTTTTAATCTAATAATTATACATTTACATGTATCCAATAATCCAATTGATCCTTTAAACTATCAATGCCAATTTTTTTAAATGAAGAAAACAATTCTACTCGTATATCATATAATAAAATTAATTTATTTAAACGAATAATATGCAATTGTTCTTGTTGTTTAGAAAAAACCATTTTATCAGCTTTACTCAATAAAATTAACATCGGAATCTGGTTTAATCCTGTTAAATTAATTATCATTTCATCTAGAAATTTCATAGGATATCGAATATCCATTAATATAATTAATCCTTTTAAACACGTTTGAATTCTTAAATACTGAAATACCATTTTTTTTAAGTTAATCATAGTATTTTTAGAAACTTTAGAATAACCATAACCAGGTAAATCAACTAAACGTATTTTGGAAGAAACTTTAAAAATATTAATTAATTGTGTTCTTCCTGGAATTTTACTAACCCTAGCTAAACGTTTTTTATTAGTTAAAACATTAATAACAGTAGATTTTCCTGAATTAGAATATCCAATAAAAGCAAATTCAAACCCAAAATTATATTTTTCTTTTTTTATATTCACAATGCTTTTTAAAAAAATAGTGTTACAATAATTATTCCTAATCACAATACAACTCCGAAAATGTACTATAATGTTATTTTTAATAAATCGTACTACATAAAAATAACACATTTAATTATTATTTAGTTATAATAAAAAACAAAAGTGTTATAACATTTAAACTAACAACATATACAATGACTTACATTCATTTTAATATTCATATTTTATGAATACATATCAAAAAATTATTATTTCAATAATAAACATGTTAGAATAAAAAATTCTATAATACTGTTTCATTATTCTAAAATTACAATTATTTTTACTTCTTTTACGATGCTAATAAAAATGAACAAAAACTTAAGAAACATAGCTATTATCGCTCATGTTGATCATGGAAAAACTACCTTAGTAGATGCGCTACTAAAACAATCAGATCATTTTAAAAGTTATAAAGAATATTCCGAACGTATTATGGATTCAAATGATCTTGAAAAAGAACGAGGAATAACTATTTTAGCAAAAAATGCTGCAATTAAATGGAAGAACTATCATATTAATATCATAGATACTCCTGGACATTCTGATTTTGGTGGAGAGGTAGAACGTATACTATCCATGGTAGATTCTGTTCTATTAGTAGTGGATGCATTAGATGGTCCAATGCCACAAACAAGATTTGTTACTCAAAAATCCTTTAACTATGGAATAAAACCTATTGTAGTAATAAATAAAATTGATCGAAAAAATGCTAGACCAAATTGGGTAATAGATCAAATTTTTGATTTATTTGTCCATCTTAATGCTACTGATGAACAACTTGACTTTCCAGTCATATATACTTCTGCATTACTTGGAACATCTGGAACTAATTATAAAAATATAGGACCAGATATGTCATCGTTATACAATACTATTATAAAATATACACCACCTCCAAAAATTAATGTTAATAAAACACTACAAATGCAAATTTCGCAACTAGACTATGATAATTATTTAGGAACAATTGGAATTGGACGCATTAATCAAGGATCTATAAAACCCAATCAAAACATAATAATTGTTAATAATAAAGGACTAAAAATCAACGGAAAAATAGGAAAAGTACTAACTTACTTTGGATTAGAAAAAATAGAAGTTAATCAAGCACAATCAGGAGACATAGTAGCTATAACAGGTATTGAAAAACTTTACATTTCAGACACTATTTGTGATCCCACTAATGTACAACCTTTACCAAAATTACAAGTTGATGAACCGACAGTTGAAATGATGTTTGCTGTTAATACTTCTCCTTTTTCGGGAACAGAAGGAAAACACATCACCTCTCGACAAATTTTGAATCGACTAAAACAAGAAATGAAACACAATATTGCTTTAAAAATCAAAGAAACAGAAAATTCCAATATTTTTGCAGTGTCTGGACGCGGTGAATTGCACTTGTCAATATTAATTGAAAATATGAGAAGAGAAGGTTTTGAATTAGAAGTATCCCGTCCAAAAGTAATTATACGTGAAATCAAAGGCATCAAACAAGAACCATTTGAAATAGTTACATTAGATATTAAAAATATAAATCAAGGAACTATTATAAAATTGATAGGCGAACGTAAGGGGAAAATTACTAACATTACTTCAGATAAGACAGATAGAACAAGAATAGATTGTATTCTCAGCAGTAATGCTTTAATTGGATTTAGATCAGAATTCACCACTATTACCTCAGGATCTGGAATATTTTACTCTTCTTTCAGTCATTATGGAAAAATTCAATCTGAAACAATAGGACTACGAAAAAACGGAGTACTAATTTCAAATAAAACAGGACATTCGGTAGGTTTTGCCTTATTTAATTTACAAAATCGTGGAAAACTGTTTATAGGACATGGAGAAAAAGTATATGAAGGACAAATTATCGGTATTCATAACAGACAAAACGATTTGACTGTAAATTGTTTATTAGGTAAAAAACTAACAAACATGCGAGCATCAGGATCCGATGATGCAATAACATTAACTACACCTCTAACTATTAATTTAGAGTATGCTATTAGTTTTATTAATAATGATGAATTAGTAGAAATAACACCACTATCTATTAGATTAAGAAAAGAACACTTAACAGAAAATTCAAGAAAGATATTTTCAAGAAAAAAAGAACTGCAATAAAAACATATCAAAACATAGTTTCTGACATAAATTTATTCATAAACTATAATAACTAGAAGCATATTCTATATTTAACGAAATAGTATTTTATTAAAAAATATGATTATTTTAATAAATTACAAATTAAATTACTATTTTTTTTTGTTTGATATTTTCTAGATAAATGTTCTACTTGAACAATTTTATTTAAATTAGACACAGCTAATTTAAAATCATCATTAATAATTACATAATCATATTCAACGTAATGCCGCATATCAGATACTGCTTGATCCATTCTTTTTTGTATTATGACTTCACTATCTTGATCTCTTTTACATAATCGTCTATACAATTCATCTTTAGACGGAGGTAATATAAAAATACTCTTTGAATTTGGAATTTTACGACGTACTTGTTGTGCTCCTTGCCAATCAATATCCATAACAATGTCTATTCCAGTTAACAACAACTTATCAATTTCTTGATAAGATGTTCCATAATAATTATTAAATACTTTTGCATATTCTAAAAATTTTTTTTTCTTTATCATATTTTTAAATTGATGTATAGAAACAAAATAATAATGTTTACCATTATATTCTCCTGGTCTAATTATACGAGTAGTATGAGATATTGATACTTGTATTTTAAATAATGAATTAGTTTTTAATATTTCTTGAATTAAACTAGACTTTCCTGTTCCGCTGGGAGCAGAAATTATAAATAATATACCTTTTATCATAATCATTTAAAGTTAAAATAAATCTAAATATCTAAATACTACTATAAAAATTTAAAACAATAAGATAATTTTGTTTTTAAAAATTTATATTGCTATATTTGCTTTAATAGAAGGATGGAATTTATATTTTAACAAACAAAAATTTTTTGCACAATAATCAGATATTTTTTTAGGTTTATCTTTAATCATTAATGTTGGCAAACGATAAGGTTGACGCAATAATTGCGTATTAACTTGATTGATATGATTCTTATATATATGAACATCGCCTCCAGTCCATAAAAAATTACCAACTTTTAAACAACACTGATCTGCTATTATATGAATCAATAAGGAATAACTAGCAATATTAAATGGAAGCCCTAAAAAAACATCACAAGAACGCTGATACAACTGACAGCTTAAAACATTGTCAACAACATAGAATTGAAACAATACGTGACATGGAAATAACGCCATTTTTTCTAAATCACTTACATTCCAACTTGATACTAATATCCTTCTAGAATGAGGATTATTCTTGATTTGCTTAATTACATTTTCTATTTGATCAATTTCTGTACCATCTGTATTTTTCCATCGTCTCCATTGTTTTCCATAAATAGGACCTAAATCTCCGAATTCATTTGCCCATGAATTCCAAATTGATACTTTATTATCATTTAAATATTTAACGTTAGTATCTCCTTTTAAAAACCATAAAAGTTCGTGCACAATAGAAAAAAAATTACATTTTTTAGTAGTAACCAACGGAAATCCTGTTTTTAAATTAAATTTCATATGATGACCAAAAATAGATAATGTCCCTACTCCAGTACGATCTTGTTTATTTTTTCCTTTATTCAATATTTTTTTGAGAAGTAATAAATAAGATTTCATATTATCCTATTATATGAGATTTTTAGATTGTCGTCGTACAAAAAAAATAATTAAAATTCCAAATATTATCATGGGAATAGATAATATTTGTCCCATGGTTAAAAAATTTTTAAATAACCCTATTTGATAATCAGGTTCACGAAATAGTTCAACAATAAAACGAAAAATTCCATAAAAAATCAAAAACATACTTGAAATAATTCCAACAGTTTTTACTTTTTTTGAACAATAATGCAGAACAAAAAATAAAATTATTCCTTCTAAAAAAAATTCATATATTTGAGAGGGATGTCTAGGTAACATTCCAAATTTTTTAATCAAAAATTGTAATTGTAAATCATTTTTAGCTAATTCTAAATCTATTTCTCTAGACATAGGAAATAAAATAGAAAAAGAAAAACCAGGAGCAATACGACCCCATAATTCTCCATTAATAAAATTTCCTATTCTTCCTACTCCTAGAGCAACCGGAACTAAAGGAACAATCAAATCAGAAATTAAAAAAAAATTTATATTCAACTTTCTAGAAAAGTACAAGATTACTACAATTACTCCTAGCAATCCTCCATGAAAAGACATACCTCCTTCCCATACTTTAAATACATGTATAGGGTTATTAAAAAAAAATAATGGATTATAAAATAATATATATCCTAATCTTCCTCCAACCATCACACCAAAAAAACTAAAATATAAAATATCTTCTATTTCTATTTTTTTTAATCCTATTTTTTTTATACTTTTTTTACCTTGATATAAAATAAAAACAAACCCTAATAAATACATCATCCCATACCAACGTATAGAAACATTAAATATAGAAATAATTATAGGATTAAAATTAGGAAATAATATATAAGAATCATGTATCAATTTTACTTATCCTACTCAAAATACATTTATTTAACTACAAAATATCTATTTGCATAAAATTAAAATTAAATTATTAAAATTACATTGTACTAACACTTATATTAAAATATCATATATTTTTAAAAAATATGCAAAAAAAAACAATAACATCAATATTAAAATATGATACATCCACTCTTCGTTAATAAATAAGTTATGTAATTATATGACTACTATTTAAATAAAACAACATTAATTAATAAATACTTTATTTAATCAAATACAACTTATTTCAGGTTCTAACAATTCTTTTATAGTTTGACGTCTTCGAATAACACGAAAATTTCCATTTTCAAATAAAATTTCTGGAATTAATAAACGACTATTATAATTAGATGACATAGAAGCTCCATATGCTCCAGTATCATGAAATATTAAATAATCACCTGGTTTTACCTGAGGTAACATTCTAGTTTCTATATCACCCCGTTCATTTTGAGTAAATAAATCTCCTGACTCACACAAAGGACCTCCAACTACAGTCTCTACTGTATCATGTTCATTAATTTTGCGTCCATCACCTGAAATAACAGATATATGATGATAACTTCCATACATAACAGGTCTAACTAAATCATTAAATCCAGCATCAACTAATACAAACAATTTAGAACTAGTTTTTTTTACTGATCTTACTTCAGTAACTAATATTCCAGATTCTGCTACTAAAAATCTTCCAGGTTCTATCTCTAATTGAATAGAATGATTTAAATAATTAGAAATTTCTTTTCGTGCCATATCCCACAACATAAAATATTTATTAACATCAAATGAACTTTCACATGATTTATAAGGAACTGTTAAACCTCCTCCTGCTGATATCATGCAAATATCATGATTAAAACGTAATACCTGTCGAACCATTTCCTGACATACACATTCCAAATACTTGTAATTTACACCAGACCCAATATGTATATGTAAACCTATTAATTTAAAATTAAATTGTTTAATAAACGACTTAGCCAAACCAATATCCCAAATTCCATGTTTACTATTTTCCCCACCAGTATTCGTCTTTTTACTATGTCCATCACCAAATCTCGGATTAATACGTAACCAAATATTGTGTCCTGGAGATACTTCTCCAATTTGCTGGAGCATATCTAGTGATCCTACGTTTACCGGAATATGATACTTTTTTATTTTTTCTAACGTACATCTATCTATAACATCTGCTGTAAATATAATTCCTTGATCAGTAGGATGATACCCAGATATCAAACCTCTTTCAATTTCTCCTAATGATACAGCATCAACTTTTACTCCCTGTTTACGAAAAAGATTTAAAATATGAATATTAGAACAAGATTTTTGAGCAAACCTAATTACATCAAATTGATGTAATTTTTTAATATTATTCAATATTATAGTAGAATCATATATCCATAACGGAGAACAATATTTTTTAATTAACTTTAATATATTATTTCTATTAAATATCGTATTTGTTTTATTTTCGGAATTCAACATAATCATTATCTCAAGAGTGACATATTGCTTTTATACACAAAAATATCTCATAAAAAAATCAATATTAACATTAAAATAATATAAAATATTAAATTTTTAAAAATATAAAACGCTATTGGTTAAAAATGTTAAATAAAAAATTAAATATATGATTTTATCAAAAATAAAAATTACAAAAACAATACATAAAAAAGTGAAAGTATCAAAAGTTCAATATATCACAAACAAATATAATTTATATTTTAGAATGAATTGGCTTAAGAATAGGAAAAAAAATAACATCACGAATACTTTTCTGATTAGTTAAAATCATGATCAACCGATCAATTCCTATTCCTAATCCAGAAGTTGGAGGTAGTCCATACTCAAGTGCAGTTATATAATCTTCATCATAAAACATTAAATGATCTTCGCATTGTACATCTAATTCTCTAGTTTGGTTAAAAAATCGTTCTTTTTGATCGTCTGGATCATTTAATTCAGAAAATCCGTTCGCTAATTCATAACCAGCAATAAATAATTCGAATCGATCAGCAATATTAATATTTTTATTATTTCTTCTAGACAATGGAGAAATGTCTATAGGATAGTCAGTAATAAAAGTAGGTTGAATTAAACATTTTTCTACTGTTTTTTCAAATATCTCTGACGTTAATTTACCTATTTTCCAATTATTTTCTATTTTTATTCCAAGCACATGTGCTATATTTTTCATTTTTTCTAAATTATCTAAATCGGATACTGTAATATTAGAATTAAAATTTAATATAGCTTGCTTCATTGTAAGTTTACAAAAACTTTTTTCAAAATTTAGTTCATATTTTCCATATTTAAATATTAAATGACCTTTTGTCTTCTGAACTAAATTTTTCAACAAGTTTTCAGTAAAAATCATCATGTCCTTATAATCTGAATAAGCCATATATACTTCCATCATGGTAAATTCTGGATTATGTCGAGTTGAAATTCCTTCATTACGAAAATTTCTATTTATTTCAAAAATTCGATTAAACCCTCCAATAATTAATCTTTTTAAATATAACTCAGGGGATATTCTTAAATATAAATTAAGATCCAAAGAATTATGATAAGTAATGAAAGGTCGTGCAGTAGCTCCTCCAGGAATACTTTGCATCATAGGAGTTTCAACTTCCAAAAATTTATTTTCCAACATAAATTTTCTAATATAAATAAAAATTTGTGATCTTTCTTTAAAAATATAACTCAAATGTTTGTTACTAATAAGATCTAAATATCTTTTTCTATATCTTATTTCTTTGTTATATAATCCATGAAATTTATTAGGTAAGGGTTTTAACGATTTAGTTAATAATTTTAATTCTTTACAATAAATAGATAACTCTTGTGTTTTTGTCTTAAATAAACTTCCCTTAACTCCTATAATATCACCTAAATCTAATTCTTTAACTATATCTGCATAACAAAAATTCGAACCATGTTTTTCCATAATATATAACTGAATTTCTCCTGAATAATCTTTTAATATAAAAAAAGAACTTCTTCCCATAATACGTTTCCGTGTGATCCTACCAGCTAAACTTACAAATACATTTAAAATTTTTAATTGATCATGACTACATAACTCATAATTATTATTAATATCTATTACATTTTGATTTGATTTAAAATCGTTAGGAAAATTAAAACCATTTTTCTTGAGAATATATAATTTTTTACGTCTCTGTTGTTCTTCATTATTAAATGTATTCATATTAACCTCTTGCATACTTTAAAATAAAATTATGTTTTAACGTTCATTAAAATCCTTTCTTTAAACTAGACAAAATAAAAAGATCTAAATCTCCGTTCAAAACTGAATATACATCATTTACTTCCATTTGAGTTCTTAAATCTTTAATTCTAGAACTATCTAATATGTATGAACGTATTTGATTACCCCATCTAATATCTGACTTTTTATTTTCAAGTACTTTTCTTTCATTATTTTTTTTATTAAAAATTACCTCATACAATTTTGCTTTCAATTGTTTTAACGCTCTATCTTTATTTTTATGCTGAGAACGACTACTTTGAGATTGAGTTACTAACCCTGAAGGAATATGCGTAATTCTAACAGCTGATTCAGTTTTATTAACATGTTGGCCTCCAGCTCCAGATGCTTTATATACATCAATTCTCAAATCATAAGAATTAATTTTTACTTTTATAGGATCATCAATGTCAGGATAGACGAAAGCAGAAGCAAAAGAAGTATGACGATGATGATTAGAACTAAATGGACTTTTTCTTACTAAACGATGAACTCCTGTTTCAGTACGTAACCAACCATAAGCATATCTTCCTAAAACTTTTACTGTAGCAGATTTAATTCCAACTATTTCACCGTATGTCCTATCAATAATTTCTATCTCAAAACCTTTATTACTAGCCCATTTCAAATACATTCTAAACAACATGTTAGCCCAATCTTGAGCTTCTGTTCCTCCAGATCCAGATTGTATATCTAAATAACAATTTAGATGATCGTTTTTGTTTGAAAAAATACACGTTAGCTCCAATTCATGAATAGTATTATCTAATATATCTAATTCATCAATTACATCACGTAATAACTTCTTATTATTTTCTTGAATGGATAACGTTAAAATGTCTAACATTGCATCTAAATTTAATTTGATTTCGTCTATAGAACAAACTAAATGGGTCAATATTTTTTTTTCATGATTCAAACTTTCTATCAAATTAAAATTTTTCCATATTTTAGATGACTTGAGTAAAATATTAATTTCTAGTAATCTATTTTTTTTCTTACTATAGTCAAAGAAATTCTTTTAAATTATTAATTTTATCATTATACATTTGAACACGATGTTGTATTAAATTGATTTCGCACATATTTTCATTCTCTTAATTATATTTTTGAATAACTATATTATAAAAATATACTTTTTACTCATAAATAATTCCATAAACCTGTCGAAATAAACAATATTTTTGAAACATTTTATACTGTCTAATAATAAATCATTTAAAGTTTTTAATTTTAATTAAACATATATGTAGTTTAATTGATATTATTATGCATATAAAAAATATATGTTTTCATCTCAAATTTTTAAAAGTATACTAATCCCTATTTAAAAAATAAGAAAAAATAAAATGAAAATGTTACCATCAGTCAACCAACATTTATCAAATTTCTTAAAAAAAGATATAATATTAATGAATTTAAGTAACTGGTCTCTAACAACGATAATAGGTAGTGATAGTGCCAATTATTTACAAAGCCAAGTAACTATTAATATCGATAAACTAAAAAAAAACAACCATGAACTATGTTCTCACTGCAACATTAATGGAAAAGTATTAAGTAATTTACGATTGTTTCAAATTAATAAAAATCATTATATGTACATTCAAAGAAAAAGTATATCTTACCATCAAGTAACAACGTTAAAAAAATATGCTATTTTTTCTAACATAAATATATTTAATGACGATACAGTAAATTTATTTGGAATTATTGGAATAACAGCAAAAGAAAAATTAAAAAAATATTTTAATAGATTACCCAATAAAAAATACCCAGTACTTCATTATAATGAAATAATACTATTGTGGTTCAATACTCCATACGAAAGATTTTTACTTATTGCAAAAAAACATAACTCTACTTTAAAAAAAATATTAGCATCAATAAAAACACAAAACACAGATAATCTATGGCTAGCTTTAGATATTTGTTCCAAATTCCCTATTGTTGATCAAGAAATGAGTGAAAAATTTCTTCCTCAATCATTGAATCTAGAGAATTTAAACGGTATAGACTTCAATAAAGGATGCTATTATGGTCAAGAAATGATTGCCAAATCACAATTTAAAAAACTAAACCAATATGACTTATACTGGTTAATTACAAAGTCTAATCGAATATTACATATAGGAGAAATAATAGAATCTAATCACGACAATAAATGGCGTAAAATCGGATATATTTTAACATTTGCGAAAATTGATCAACAAACTACATGGATACAAGCAGTATTAAAAAAGAATTTTAAAAAAGATAATACACTTCGCTTAAAAAATGATGAAGAAAATAATTTATACGTAAAAAAATAAACTATATTTTACATAAATACAATCGCACAATTAGATATTATTTTATAAAAAAATTATGTATATTAATATTAATATTAATTTTTAATAATTTATACTACATTCGTTTAACATTTTAATTGTAATACGATAATACAATGATAAAAAAAGAGAACATATACATAAAAACTTGGGGTTGTCAAATGAACGAATATGATTCTTCAATGATAACTCAACTATTGAAAAAAAAACATCACTTCAAAGAAACTCATCTTCCTGAGTTAGCTGACATCTTAATTCTTAATACTTGCTCTATCCGTGAAAAAGCACAAGAAAAGGTTTTTCATCAATTAGGAAGATGGAAAAAATTAAAAAATAAAAATCCTAATATAATTATTGCAGTAGGTGGTTGTGTAGCAACACAAGAAGGAGAAGAAATTTATAAACGTGCAAACTACGTTGATATAATATTTGGCACACAAACATTGCATAGACTACCAAATATGATAAAAAAAGTAAAAGAACTAAAGCAACACGTTATTGACATTGAATTTCCTCTAATTGAAAAATTTGATACTATTGAATATTCTGATTATCCAGGAGTGACAGCATATGTAACAATAATAGAAGGATGCAATAAATTCTGTTCATTTTGTATCGTACCTTATACTAGAGGTTATGAAATTAGTCGTCCAGTTGACGAAATATTATTAGAAATTTCTATATTAGCTGAAAGAGGAGTTCGAGAAATTAACTTATTAGGACAAAACGTTAATGCATACAAAGGAAAAACTTTTGATGGAAAAATTTGTAAATTTTCAGAACTATTAAGATTAGTAGCATTAATAAAAGGTATTGATAGAATTAGATTCACAACGAGCAACCCTATTGAATTTACTGATGATATCATAGACGTTTATTCTGATACAAAAAAATTAGTAAGCTTTTTACATTTACCTATACAAAGTGGATCTGATCGAATTTTGCAATTAATGAAAAGAGCTCACAATGTTCAAGAATATAAAAATATTATACAAAAAATAATTTCGCATCGTCCCAATATACAAATCAGTTCAGACTTTATTGTTGGCTTTCCAGGAGAAACACAAGAAGATTTCAAACAAACATTATGTTTAATTAAAGAAATGAACTTTGACATGAGTTTTAGCTTTATTTATTCTTCTCGTCCAGGTACGCCAGCATCAGAATTGTTGGATCATATTTCATTAGACGAAAAAAAACAAAGATTATACGAACTTCAAAAGCTTATTAATAAAAATACAAAATTGTGGAATGAAAAAATGTTAGGAAGTATACAGTCAATATTAGTAGAAGGACCATCTCAGAGAAATCCTATGGAACTATCAGGGCGAACAGAAAATAATCGTATAGTCAACTTTGAAGGAAATTCAAATATGATAGGAAAATTTATTAATTTAAAAATTATAGGAATAAATCCTCATTCTCTCAAAGGAGAATTATTTCAAAACATTTAATAATAAAAATAAAAAATAACTTAAAATATATAAATTTTTTATTTATAAAAAATCTGATAAAATATAAAACAATATTATATTCTAAAAAATATCAATTCATTATAAATGATATCATTGCAATTATCATGACAGTAATTATTATTGATTTACAAACAGCTTGTTCTAAGAAATCATATTTTCCAAAAAAATCACAATACTTAAAATGGATACGAGCTAGTTTAAATAAAAAAAAATCTAATGCAGAAATAACAATAAGAATTGTTAGAACATTGGAAATGCAATTATTAAATTATAAATATAGAAATAAAAACAAAACTACCAATATATTATCTTTTCCATCTACTACATATAAAATAATGCAATCATATTTTATCGGTGACTTAATCGTTTGTAGCGACGTTATTAAAAAAGAAGCTAACACGTATAATAAAAATATAGAATCACATTGGGCACATATGATAATACATGGTACATTACATTTATTAGGGTATGACCACAAAAACTATTATAATTTAAAAAAAATGCAAAATTTAGAAACTAACATTATGTTGTCTTTAGGATATAAAAATCCTTACTTAGAATGAAATAATACCAATAAATACCCTATTTAAAATTTTTTCAAAAAAAATTCAACTAAAAATTAACATATAAGAAATATACATTAACGTGTTATGAATGATGATGATTCTCGATATAGTAATAAACATAATAAAAAAAATTTCTTTTCTATTCTATTAAATCAAATGTTTCATGAAGAACCAAAAAATAAAAAAGAACTATTAGCATTAATACGATATTCAAAAAAGAACAAATTAATAGATCAAGAAACTTGTAATATGTTAGAAGGAGTTATTGACATAACACAACAAAAAGTTCGAGAAATAATGATACCTCGAACACAAATGATCACTTTAAAATTAACCTATTCACTACAAAAATGTCTAGATATAATTATAGAATCTGCTCATTCACGATTTCCCGTAATGAACTATGATGAAAACTATATCGAGGGATTCTTAATAGCTAAGGACTTTTTACCTTTTATAAAAAACGAAAGAAATAATTTTTGTATAAAAAAAATATTAAGACCAGTTGTTGTAGTTCCTGAAAGTAAACGTGTTAACTGTATGTTAAAAGAATTTCAATTAAAAAAAAGTCATATGGCAATTGTAGTAGATGAATTTGGAGCCGTTTCTGGATTAGTAACAATAGAAGATATATTAGAATTAATTGTAGGTAATATTGATGATGAATACGATGAAAATACATCTAATGTTCAACAATTAAACAAATATGAATTTATAGTAAAATCTTTTACTTCTATAAAAGAATTTAATGACATCTTTAAAACTAATTTTAATAACGAAGAAGTAGATACTATTGGTGGTTTAATTATAAAAAAATTAGGACATCTTCCTGTACAAGGCGAACTTATAAATATTTCCCAATACGTATTTAAAGTTAATATGGCAAATAACAGAAAAATTATAAAATTACAAGTTACTATTCCAAAAGATAAAAATTATCCCGAATTATCAAAAAAAAATAATAAAATTTGTACAATGCAGTAACAATTAATGTTATATTTTAATAAAATCTAAAAATTTTCTTTTTTTTAAAAAATAAATTTTTTCATAAATTAAAAACGAGAAGTAATTAAAGAATCCATTTATTAAATACTAAAATATATTAAATATATTTTAGTACATGTTTGATTAATTATTATTTTTATAAAAAGTTTATAAATTATCATGTCAATAATATATTTTTATGCATTCATTTATGGTAAGATACAATATGCTAAATTCGAATCAACTAAAAACACTTGTAATCAAAAAAAAATTTAATGTTACTTTACATTGACACTTGTATTTTCATGCTATTTTTATCAAATTTTTTAAACAACTTATGCACATATCATGAAAATAATAGTACTATTTATTAACATAGTATCATTAAAAACACGATTCTAAACCTACCATAGAAATAATTATTTTCTACATTTATAATTACTTCTAATTTTAATTTCACTATCTAAACTACATAACGCATCTAATATTTAATCGTCTCGTATCAAAAAAACTATTTATACTCTATCATTAAGTTATCTATAATGATATTAAAAATAAACAGCTCATAAACACAAAATTAACAATAGAATTTTAAATTTTATAAAATTTAAAATTTAATACTTAAAAAAAAATAAAAAAATAAACGTAAAACATAAATTCTTATTAAAATTTTATAAGTTCTCACTATTAAATTGTCAAAAAACATAAAAATTTATTTTTTTAATTCTGTTAAAATGCAAAAACGAATATACAAATGAAAAAAGAATACATACCCAAAGAAATAGAAAACAATATTCAAAAATTATGGGAAAAAAAGAACATATTTTCAGTAACTGAAAACAAAAAACAAGAAAAATATTATTGTCTTTCTATGATTCCTTATCCTTCTGGAAAATTGCATATGGGACATGTAAGAAATTACACTATTAGTGATGTTGTAGCAAGATATCAGAGAATGATTGGAAAAAACGTATTACATCCTATGGGATGGGATGCATTTGGACTACCTGCAGAAATAGCTGCTATACAAAATAACGTTAGTCCTGCTGTATGGACTAATAAAAATATAAGTTATATGAAAAAACAACTACAATCATTAGGATTAAGCTATGATTGGAATAGAGAAATTACAACTTGTGCACCTGAATATTACAAATGGGAACAATGGTTTTTCATAGAACTGTACAAAAAAAAATTAGTATATAAAAAAAAATCTTGGGTAAATTGGTGTACAACAGATCAAACAATTTTAGCTAATGAACAAGTTATCAACGGATTATGCTGGCGTTGTAACACAAAAATTATTAAAAAAAATATTTCTCAATGGTTTATTAAAATTACAAACTATGCTGAAGAATTATTACATGGATTACAAGAATTACCAGAATGGCCTAGTAAAGTAAAAAAAATGCAATCAAACTGGATTGGTCTTTCTCATGGAGCCACAATAAATTTAAAATTATCTGACACACAAGAAAAATGTAAAGTTTACATATCTCAACCTGAGGCATTAATGGGAGCAACATTTATTGCAATTTCACCTTTTCACAAATTAGTTAAAAAAATATCTAATATAAACCGAAATGTACATCATTTTATTAAAAAAAAATCTTATCTCAATCTCAATTATAATAATTTTGAAAAAAACGAAGGAGTTAATACTGAAAAATTTGCTTTTCATCCAATAACTAAAAAAAAAATACCCATCTGGATAGCCAATTATGTGGTATCTGAATATAACACTAAAGCAATATTAGGTGTACCTGCTCACAATCAAAATGATCTTGATTTTGCCAAAATGCATAATCTAACAATTAAACCAGTAATACTTGATGAAAATGATAAAATACCAAATATAAAAACTATAGCTATGACAAAACCAGGAAAATTATTTGATTCTGAAAAATATAATAATTTACATACTAAGGAAGGATACCTTTCTATAATATCAGAACTAAAAAACAAAAAAATAGGAGAAGAAAAAACGCATTATAAACTTAAAGATTGGGGAGTATCAAGACAACGTTATTGGGGAGTTCCTATTCCCATGGCAACTTTAGAAAACGGTGAAATCATTCCTATACCAGAAAAATATCTTCCTATACAATTATTATCTAAAAAAACTAATACTGCATACACTCATGACTATTTTTCAAATACTTTCAAAAAAAAGAAAATAAATATCAACGGAAAAATAGCAATATGCGAATCTGATACATTAGATACATTTGTAGAATCATCATGGTATTACGCTAGATATACTTGTACAAAATTTAATCAAGGCATGATAAATAAGGACGCTGCTAATTATTGGCTTCCTATAGATTTATATATTGGTGGTATAGAACATTCTATTATGCATTTAATATATTTTCGATTTTTTCATAAATTATTAAGAGACTTTGGATTAGTCCAATCAGACGAACCAGTAAAAAAACTATTATGTCAAGGAATGGTATTATCTGATGCTTTCTACTATATTGATAGTAAAAATACACAAAATTGGATTAACATTGCGTCTTCTAATTTTCAATATGATCTTAATGGAAATATTAAAAAAACTTTTACATATAACGAAAAAAAAGTTTTTCATGCAGGCATGATTAAAATGTCGAAATCAAAAAAAAATGGAGTAGAACCGGAAAAAATGATTGACAAATATGGTGCAGACACAGTAAGACTATTTATTATGTTCGCTGCTCCAGTAGAAGCATCATTAGAATGGAAGGAATCTGGAGTAAAAGGGATGTATCGATTTCTAAAAAAGTTATGGATATTTTGTTATAATCATATTCAAAACTACAAACATTCTAATGTACTACTTAATTATGAAAGTTTTACTTATGATCAACAAGAACTATATGTGCTATTACACCGAACTATACAAAAAGTAGAAGATGATATCAGTAAAAAACAATCATTTAATACAGCAATTGCTGCAATTATGAAATTAGTTAATACACTTTTTAAGTTTTCTTCAAATCAAAAAGATAGTCAAGAACTAATTCAATATTCCTTATTATCTATTATAAAAATTTTATATCCTTTTACACCTCATTTCAGTCATACACTATTACAATATTTATTGATAAATGATAAACATCTAAAAAATATTTCATGGCCAAAAATTGAAAAAAGCATTATTTTAAATAAAAGTACCACTGTAATAGTAATACAAATAAACGGGAAAATGCGTCATAAAATCACGATAACACAAAAATATTCTAAAAAAGAAATATTAGATAAAGTTTTGAAAGAACCAAAAATATTTAAATATACTAAAAAATATAAAATTAGTAATATAATATATATTCCAAATAAACTCATAAATTTAATAATACATCACTAAAATAATCTAAATATTATTTATACATATAAACATTAATAAGTAATAACATTTACAAACAAAATTATGAAAATTATTTATCCACAACAATTATTTCCTGTTTTTTTTAATACATTAAATTCTTATTATGTTTTAATTGGAAATGATGAATTTTTTATTCAAGAAAGTAAAAAAATTATAATCTCTACTGCTAAAAAACATGGATTCACTGAATATATTATGCATACAATAGAATACCATGTTGATATTAATTACTTATCTTTTGTTTTTAAAATTAGAAACATGTTTTTAAAAAAAACAATCATTATATTGAATCTTTTTGAACATAAACTTACTACTAAAGTTCAACAACAACTATCTATTCTATCTCATTTTATAAATTCTAATTTACTCCTTATTATTCATAAAAATGTGAGAGAGTGCATGGAAGAAAAAATTTGGATTAATATATTTAAATTAAACGGAACAATTATATATTGCCGAACTATTGTAAAAAAAGAACTAGAAACTTGGACTGAAAATAAGAAACATGAATTACAAATAATAATTAGTAATAATGCAAATAATTTACTACTTCAATGTTATAAAAAAAATATAGTTTATTTATACAACATGTTAAATATTTTAAAATTGATTTGGCCTAATTCCTTAATAACAACTCAAAAAATCCGAAAAATTATTAGTAACGTAGCTATTTTTACTCCAGAAGAATGGATCGATGCAATACTAACTGGAAATTTAAATAAATCTATGAAAATACTAAACAATTTTTATATCAAAAATTATAACCACATAAAACTGATCCGATATTTACAACATGATTTACTTACAATATTGATGATACAACGTAACACATCAGTTACTACCAACTATATTTTAAAAAAACGAAACATCTCAAAAAAAAGATATTTTTTACTAACTCATGCTGCACACTTCAAAAGTTTTAAAACAATCAATCAATCAATTAAATTATTAACACAAATAGAAATTACAATTAAGAAAAAATATGAAAAATCTATATGGAATAAATTAAAAATTTTATCTTATATAATGAGTACAAATAATTAAAAAATTTTTATAACCAAACGGAAAAAATAATGACATCATTATATGCAATTTTAGGTGGAACTTTTAACCCTATTCATTATGGTCATATTGTTACAGCAGAAATATTAGCAAAAAAAATTCATTTAAATAAAGTTACCCTATTACCTAATTATACTAGCTTGTACCGATCTAAATTAAATATCACAACAGAACATAGAATTCAAATGATAAAATTAGCTGTAAAAAATAAACCATTATTTAAGATCAATTATCTTGAAATAAAAAAAAAATATTATATACTATAGATACACTAAAAGAAATCAGAAAAGAAATAGGATCTAAAAAACCACTAGGATTAATTATAGGATCAGATAATTTAATAACTTTAGATAAATGGTATAAATGGAAAGAATTGTTACAATGGTGTCATCTAATAATATTAGCACGATATTTACATCAACCAAACATTATTAGTAAAATTTTAAAACAATGGATTAAAACTCATATAATTAAAAATTATATTTTACTAAAAGAACGTCCTTTTGGGCACATTTTTTTTTCTAATACACCATATATTAATATTTCTTCTACTTATATTCGAACTTCTTTAAAAAATAATTTTTCCTGCTTAAATTTATTACCCATATCTGTAATTAATTATATAAAAACACATAAGTTATACATTTAATGTAATTATTTTGAATAATTATATTAAATATACTGTTTATAGTAATATGAATATTAAAAAAAATACAAATCATAAATTACTAGATTTAAGAACTTTGCGGTGTCCTGAACCCCTTATGCTATTAAGAAAAACCATAAGAGAAATTAATTCTGGTACCATTTTATTAATATTAGCAGATGATCCATCAACTATAAGAGACATTCCAAACTTTTGTCATTTTATGAACCATATATTATTAAAATTTGTTATCAACAAATTACCTTATCAATATTTGGTTCAAAAAAGAAATACTTTTTCCAAAAAGGTTTAAAATACTATTAAATAATTTTATGCAATCTAAAAAAACATTTTTAAAAAATAAAAATCAAAAAATATTAAAAAAATCAATATATATTCATATTCATACTTCAGCTTTCAAAAAAAACTAACAATTATTAACTTATTTTAATAATTGTTAGAATAATATTCTATAGAATTAAACTATGTGAATATCATAATAAAAAGTACTCAAATCAATCTACAAGTAATTTCAACATTCGTCGCAAAGGTTCCGAAGCACCCCACAACAATTGATCTCCAACAGTAAATGCAGATATATATTTACTTCCAATGTTTAATTTTCTTAATCTTCCTACAGGAGTAATTAAAGTTCCTGTCACTGCACATGGAGTTAAATGTTTTATAGTTTCATTAATTTCATTTGGAATTACTTTTACCCAATCATTATGATTAGATAAAATATTTTCAATCTCTGTTATAGAAATATCTTTCTTTAACTTGATCATGAACGACTGACTATGACACCTTAAAGATCCAATTCGAACACACAAACCATCAATAATAATATCTCGTTTAGATGATAATATTTTATTTGTTTCAGCCTGAATTTTCCATTCTTCTTTGCTTTGTCCATTCTTAATTTTAATGTCAATCCAAGGAATTAAACTACCAACTAATGGAACATGAAAATTATTAACTGGAAAATCTTTAGACAAACTAATTTTACTAATCTTTTTTTCGATACTTAAAATAGACTGAAACGGATTATCTATATCATCAATTACTTCTTTGCATAACATATTCATCTGCATCAATAATTCAATCATATGTGATGCTCCGCTCCCTGATGCTGCTTGATAAGTAGAAACCATGATCCAATCAATTAAATTATTAGAAAAAAGCCCTCCTAATGACATTAACATTAAACTAACAGTACAATTTCCACCAACAAAAGTTTTAATATTATTATTAAGCGATTCATTAATTACTGATAAATTAATTGGATCTAATACAATAGCTGCTTCATCTTTCATTCTAAGATGAGATGCAGCATCTATCCAATACCCTTTCCAACCTCTTTTTCTTAATTTATAATATATATTTTGGGTATATTCACTTCCTTGACATGTAACAATAATATCTAATTCTTGTAATATATCTAAATTATAAGCATCATATAGACTTCCATAATATTGACTATTAAAGATAGGTCCTTTTTGATTAATTTGAGATGTAGAAAAAAAAACTGGATCAAAAAAATCAAAATCGTTTTCTTCTTCCATACGTTGCATTAAAACTGATCCCACCATTCCTCTCCATCCTACTAAACCTACAGATTTTTTCATAATGTGTTTTATCCAATAATATGAAACATAAAATTAAAAAATTTACAAATGATATTACAATATATTTAACGTAAAGTATATTATTGAAAATAATTTTAAATATCGCATCACTCCTAACCTTTATATAACAAAAACTGTTATATAACTTTAACTAAAGTTAAAAATTTGCTAAAATTTATAATTAGAATCACTAAAATGTTACCAATAAATACCTACTACAACGTAGTAAAACTTATTCAATTGTATTACAAAATATTACTCAGATAATAAATCAAAATATTCAGTTATACATTGATTAATTGCTAAAAAGTTTAAATCATTGAATTACATTTTTTGAAATTATTCAAATAAATTAACAATTGATATCTCAATAAATATAATTTTTATATTATTTTAACGTATTACAAATGTTTTTAATACGAGTAAATTATGAACGAAATGATTTCTTCAACTATTTTATTAATTTTAATTATGGATCCATTAGGAAATCTTCCTATATTTATGTCCATATTAAAAAACTTAGAACCTAAACGTCGTCGAATAGTATTACTACGAGAAATGACAGTAGCATTAATAATAATGTTACTATTTTTATTTGCAGGAGAAAAAATTCTTACTTTACTAAATTTAAAAACTGAAACAGTCTCAATATCAGGTGGAATAATTTTATTTTTAATTGCTATCAAAATGATATTTCCTTCTCACCACTACGAAAAAGAAAAACCATACATCCGAGAAGAACCATTCTTAGTTCCTTTAGCTATTCCCTTAGTAGCCGGTCCATCTCTTTTAGCTACATTGATAGTATTATCACATGAATACCTAAACAAAATAATATACCTAACTGGATCACTTTTAATAGCCTGGACTTGTACAGTAATTATTTTATTATTATCAAATATGTTTTTACGTTTATTTGGCGCTAAAGGAGTAGACGCTTTAGAAAGACTAATGGGATTAATCTTAATCATGCTGTCTACTCAAATGTTTTTAGATGGTGTTAAATCTTGGTTTCACATCTGAATAATCATATTAAAAACTCAAATACAACAATATAAATTATACTTTTATTTGTTCAAAAAGGAAATCAATATGCCTAAATATCGTAAAATTTCAAAAATAACCAACATCTTTTTTTAAAAAATAAAAAATGTTTTAACATCCAATCATACTGAAATTTTATTGATTAGTTAAATATACAAAATATTTTATATATTTTAAAAATCTTAGAAGCACAATAAAAATATATTTTAATTCATTTTTTATTTACATTTAAAATACCAAAATATATATTTATAACGGAAATTTAAATTTTATAAAATCAATAAAATTCTAAAAAATAATGTTTACATTCGCTTAAATTTTTTAGAATTTTATTTTATCAAATATTTCATTAATGGAAAAAATATGCCAATAATCACAATAAAAGATTTAAGTCTTACAAATAAAATAGTGCTTATAAGATCAGATTTAAATGTACCAATTAAAAACCAAAAAATCATGTCTTATGCTAGAATTCACGCATCATTACCAACTATTCAATTAGCATTAAAAAAACATGCAAAAGTAATTGTTGCTTCTCATTTAGGACGACCAGAGGAAGAAAAATATAATCCATCATTGTCATTATTTCCCATTTTTAAATATTTTAAAAAAACCTTTAAAAATACCAAAGTAAATTTTTGCAAAGACTATTTACATGGAATAGATACCAAATTAGGAGAACTTACTATATTAGAAAATGTAAGATTTAATAAAGGAGAAACAAGTAATAGCATTTCTTTATCTAAAGCATATGCAAATTTATGCGATATATTTGTTATGGACGCTTTTGGAACGTTGCATAGAAACGAAGCATCAACTTATGGACTTACAAAATATTCAAAAATAGCATGCGCTGGATTATTGTTACAACATGAACTAACAACATTACAAAAGTTTTTAAAAAATCCAATTCAACCTCTAGTAACTATTGTTGGAGGTGCAAAAGTATCAACAAAATTCAATTTATTAAAATCATTATCAAAAATATCAGATACTTTAATAGTTGGAGGAGGTATTGCTAATACGTTCATATCTATTGACCACAATGTTGGAAAATCTCTTTATGAACCTAATTTCGTCGATCAAGCTAAATTATTGCGCGATAATTATAATATTTTTATACCTATAGATTCTCGAGTAAGCACAACATTTAATGAAGACAGTATAGGAATTTCTAAAAATATTTCTAATATAAACATAAACGAAGAAATCATGGATTTCGGAGATAAAACAATAGAAAAAATGGTACCAATACTAAAAAAAGCAAAAACTATTTTCTGGAATGGACCAATAGGTGTATTTGAGTTCAAAAATTTTAGAAAAGGAACAGAAACATTAGCCACAACTATTGCTAATAGCAACGCGTTTTCTATAGCAGGAGGAGGAGATACTTTATCTGTAATAGAAAAACTAAAAATAAAAAATAAAATTTCTTATATATCTACTGGAGGAGGATCTTTTCTAAAATTTCTAGAACAAGGGGAATTTCCTATAATAAAATTATTAAAAAATTCTGTTTAAAAAAATAAAAATAATTTTATTTATACTAAAATTTCTTTTTAATAGGATATTAAAATGTGTAATATTTTAAGTTTAATAAATCCAGGTGTAATAAATGGGTACGACGCACTAAAAATATTTGAAATAGCTAAAAAAAATTGTTTTGCAATACCAGCAATAAATTGTATAGGAACTGATTCTATAAATATAGTTTTAGAAACAGCAAAAAAAGTTAATAGTCCAGTAATAATACAATTTTCGTATGGAGGATCAAATTTTATTTCAGGAAGAGGATTAAAAACAAATTCTCCACACAAACAAGCGATATTAGGTGCTATATCAGGAGCTCAACATGTACATCTAATGGCTAAATACTATGAAGTTCCTGTAATTTTACATACTGATCATTGTAATAAACACATGCTACCATGGATTGACGAATTAATCAAAAAAGGAAAACAACATTTTAAAATTAATAAAAAACCTCTTTTTACTTCTCATATGATAGATTTATCTAATGAACCATTAGAATTTAATTTAAGTCAATGCAAACAATATCTAAAAAAAATGAACAACATTAATATGATGTTAGAGATGGAACTTGGTTGTACAGGAGGAGAGGAAGATGGAGTAGATAATACTGATATCAATAATTCTTTGTTATATACCAAACCAACTGATGTCAATGCTGCATATGAACACTTATCGTCTATAAGTTCTTGTTTTACTATTGCAGCATCATTTGGAAACGTGCATGGTGTATATAAATCAGGTAACGTTAATTTAAAACCTACTATTTTAAAAGAATCACAAAATTATGTTAGAAAAAAACATAACCTATCTTATAATCCATTAAACTTTGTATTTCATGGAGGATCTGGATCTTCAATAAAAGATATTAAAACATCAATCAAATATGGAGTAATAAAAATGAATATTGATACTGATGTCCAATGGGCAACCTGGAAAGGAATATTAAAATTTTATAAAAAAAATCATATGTATCTACAAACTCAATTAGGTAATCCATGCGGATTAGATAAACCAAATAAAAAATATTACGATCCTAGAGTTTGGATACGTTCTTCTCAAGCATCAATATCAAAATATCTAAAAAAAATATTTAAAACATTAAATTCTAACAATACTTTATAAGAATATTACAATACACACATACCTCTTGAAAAGTTAGAGGAGGATAAATATTATTCTCCCTAATTTTTAATATTTGCACTAACAATATTTATTGTTGCACATAGTTCTAATATTAACGTCACGTACAAAGAACTCTAAAGAATATAGATAAAATGGAAAAATTAAATGTAGTAAACGATATTCATCATGCAGGAAATTGGTTAATAAGAAATCAAGAACTACTACTAGGATACGTCATGAATTTCGTATCTGCTATTATAATATTAATAGTAGGTTTTTTTATAGCTAAAATAGTTTCAAATATCATCAATAAAGTTTTAATTACCAGGAATATTGATTCTACAATTTCTGGATTTTTAGCTGCGATAGCAAGATATGTAATCATTACATTGACGTTAATAACTTCATTAGGATGTATCGGAGTTCAAACTACTTCTATTATTGCTATATTAGGAGCAGCAGGCATGGCTGTTGGATTAGCTTTACAAGGTTCATTATCTAATTTTGCAGCAGGAGTTTTATTGGTGATATTACGACCGCTTCGTACTGGAGAATACGTAAATTTAGGAAATATATCTGGCACTGTTTTAAACATTCATATATTCTACACTACTCTTAGAACACTAGATGGAAAAATGGTTGTTATACCTAACGGAAAAATTATATCAGGAAACATAATTAATTATTCTAGAGAAAAAACTAGAAGAAACGAGTTTATTATTAGTGTATCATATAATTCCGATATTGATCTAGTAATAAAAGTATTAAAAAAAGTTTTAGAAAATGAAAAAAGAGTATTAAAAGATAAAGATATTATTGTTGGATTAAGTGAATTAGCTCCATCTTCTCTCAATTTTATTGTGCGCTGTTGGAGTCATACTGATGAACTAAACATAGTATATTGGGACTTAATGGCACAATTTAAAAAAGCTTTAGATTCCAATAATATTAATATCCCTTATCCTCATCTTGAAGTATATTACCACAAAAAAAAATAACTCAAACAAACTTCTTACACCTATCTAATAAAAGCTATGTTCATATTATATAAATCCTATAATTTTCATTGTCTTATAAAAAAAGCATGTTCTATTATCACTACAACTCCATTATGTAATCCATTAGCTAATGAAATATTCATTACACCAAATAAAACAATCAACCACTGGACAAAAATATTTATAGCTCAACAATGTTCAATAGCATCGAATATTAAATTTCTTAAATTTAACGAATTCGCATGGACAATTTTTCAACATATCAATCTTGAAAAAAATTCAAAATCAGAGTTTGAAAAATATCATCTAATATGGAAGATGATGAATATAAAAAATATTAAAAATCTAACTAAATTTGTCAGTAACAGCAATTCAAAAATAAAATTATTCGAAATAGTATCT
This sequence comes from Buchnera aphidicola (Meitanaphis flavogallis), assembly GCA_039830035.1. Lineage (NCBI taxonomy): Bacteria > Pseudomonadati > Pseudomonadota > Gammaproteobacteria > Enterobacterales > Erwiniaceae > Buchnera > Buchnera aphidicola. The sequence goes on from CP140038.1 coordinate 471,720, forward strand.
TTTTTATCACAACAATTCAAAGAATATTTATCTTATCGACCAGACTTAATACATAAATGGGAACAATTTTCCGAAAACCAGCTTAATATAAATTTATTATATATGAATCAAAATAAATTATTATGGACAACTCTCATAAAGTATATGCAACATAGAAATCAACCAATATGGAACTATGCAAACTTACTCTTCCTTTTAGAAAAGAAAATAAAACAAAAAAAAATCAATATAAATACATTTCCATCAAGAATATTTGTGTTTGGAAACGATATCTTAACACCATATAACATAATAATGTTAAAAAAAATAAGTAACTTATGTTCAATCTATTTTTTTTATATCACTCCATATAAGAACGAAAAAATGCTACTCAGGGAAATAAAATCTCAAACACATCAATGTAACCTTATTCAGGAACATACATCACATTTTTTTAAAGCAACAATATGTTATAAAAAATATCTAGATAAAACTTTAAAAATATATAACAATATCGAAAACATTTTATTATGGGGAAAATATGGATATGATTACACTTTATTGTTAAGCTTAATAAGTAAAAAAGAAATAAATTTATTTAATATACCAAAACCTACTAGTTTACTAAATAAAATACAAAAAAACATAATACAAACTAATTTTAACTTAAATATAAAAAATAATAAAAACAATGCAAATTATAATATAAATAAACAAATAATATATAATAACGACAAATCTATTTCTATACACATATGTACTACGTTAAAAAGAGAAATAGAAGTTTTACATGATAATTTACTTGATGTACTTAACAATCATTATGATATATTATTTCATGATATTCTTATTATTAGTAAAAATATAAATAAATATGTTCCATTTATTCATTCTATATTTCATTCAATCAATCCTAAACATCGAATTCCTTTCTACATTACATCTACTTCTCATGAAGACACAAACACCATCTCAAATATTATTTTACAAATACTAGACTTGCCTAATAATCCACTTAATGAAAAAGATATTTTCAATTTTTTAAAAAATTCTTTTATATTAAAAAAATTTAATATAAAAGAAAAAGAAATAATCATTTTATCAAAAATAATAAAAAAATTTCACATTAAATCAGAAACTAATCATACTTTTAAAAAACATAAACTATCAAAAATTAATAAAGAATATACTTTTAGCAATAATGAGAAAAGAATATTTCTTGGAAAAGCGATCAATGATGTTAATTATACAATATGGAATACAATCGTACCTTTCAATTATTTGAATGAAAAACATTATACAATATTCAGTAAATTAATAACATTTAAATTGTTATTACACAAATGGAAAAAAAAACTATCTATTTCAAAACCATTAACATCTTGGAAAATCGTCTTCGAACAACTATTAAACGATTTTTTTACACATAATGAAATTAAAAAAGAAGAAATAATATCTATTAAAAAACATTGGAACAAAATAGTTGAACCTGGAATTCAAGAAGGTTATACAAAACCACTTCCTGTACAATTGTTAAAAAATGAATTACTGAAAAATATCTCTCAAAAAAAAAATATATACGATTGTTTTTCTGGAAGAGTAACTTTTTGTAACGGATTCATATTAAGAAGTATACCATTTAAAGTAATTTGTATTATCGGAATGCACGATAAATTTATTATTCAAAAAATTCCTACTAAATGTCTTAATTTAATACATACACACCCAAGAATATGTGATCCATATAGAAAAAATAAATACGAATATTTATTTTTAGAAACAATATTAGCAACGCAAAAAATATTATTAATAAGTTATCCACAAGGACCTGAAAAAAATAATAAAACGTATCAAAGATCTATACTAATTGATCAATTATTATCATATATTTCTAAGAATTTTTACATTTTTAATAAAAAATGTGAAAAAAAAAGAAAAGAAAACAAAAAAAAATTAATTTTTCATTTATGTTATTTTCATACCGATCAACCATATAATATTAAAAATTTTATTAAAGGATCTAAATATCAAAGTTTTAATGAAACCTGGCTTAAAATTTCTCAATTAAAACAAAAAAATAAAAACAACTTTGAGAAAACTCTTCAAACAATAAAATTTAAAAATATTATGCTATCCGAATTAATTGCATTCTGGAAAAACCCCGTTCAATATTTTTTTAATAAACGACTACATATTATACTTAATGACGTTAAAAATATAGATTTAAATAAAGAAAACTTTTCGATTACAAAACTTAACCATTACATAATTAGTATGAACATAATTGACTTTTTACTAAAGAAAAAAGATACTAAAAAGTTACTTCTATACTACCAATGCAAAGGAATTATACCAATTGGAAATTTAGGAGAAATATATTGGGAAAATCAAATAATTCTAATGACATCTTTATATAAAAAAAGTAATTTAATAAACAAAAATTTAAGAAATAAAAAATTTCGTATAAAAATTAATCAATATACATTGTTCGGAATATTAAAAAATAAAAATAAAACAGGTTTATTACGCTGGAAACCTACTACTATCAATAACAAAGATATTATCTCGCTATGGTTAGAACATTTAGTATATTGTTCCATATATAAACCTAGTAACAATACCATATTAGGATTAAAAAACAATAATTGCACTTTCATAAAATTAAAAAAGAAAAAAGCCAAAAATCTATTAAATCAATACATAATTGGATATATAAAAGGAATGCATAAACCTATATTGCTCACTAACTCAGGAATTAACTGGTTAAGTACTATATATGATAAGAAATATAAAACAATTTCTACAAAAATAACTCAATTACAAAAATCAAAAGAAAATATGATCACAACATGGGAGGGAAATAATTGGAAAATAGGAGAAAAAAATGATTTATATTTAAAAAAAATCATTACGACTTTAGACGAAAAAAATGTATCTAAAATATGTGCAACAGCTAAAAAATGGATTCTTCCTGTATTAAGATACATTCAATAAAAAAATAAAAATAACTTATATATAAATAATAACTTAAAAAAATAAAATATGAAAAAAATACAATCAATATCTACTAACGATGTAGTAACTTTACCTTTATCAGGAAAAATATTAATTGAAGCATCAGCAGGAACAGGAAAAACATTTTCTTTAATTATTATATACCTAAGATTAATTCTAGGAATTGGAAAAATATCTAATATTCATCGAACTTTTTTAATCAAAGAAATTTTAGTAGTCACGTTTACAGAACATTCAAAAGAAGAAATAAAAAATAGAATAAAAAAATATATTTTTAAATTTAAAGAAATATGCAAAAAAAAAAAGCGACAACGTTGTATTACAACACTTATTAAATAAAATTAAAAATTTAAATACAGCTACTGATTTATTATATCAAGCAGAAAGATCACTAAATGAATTAGCTGTTTATACTATACACGAATTTTGTTATCAATCACTAAACATTAACAAATTTTGCTCTAATATATTATTCCAAAATAAAATAATAAAAAATAAATATCATTTATACCTTCAATCTAGTAGCGATTTTTGGAATGAATATTTAGTCTCTTTACCAAAAAATATTGTTAAAATTATAGTAAAGTACTTTAAAAATCCAAATACCCTTCTAAACTATATATTACCATTGTTATCGAAAAACAACACAAAAAAAAATATATCTATCAAACAGAAAATAAACTTAATTCAATTCTATAACATACTTATTCAAAAAATAATAATCTTCAAAAAAACATGGCTACAAAATTATTCAATAATATTAATATTAATCAATAAATCTGATATAAACAAACGCAGCTATAATAAATCTAATTTATCTCGGTGGACAAAAATTATCAACATGTGGGCTCTTCATAAAACAGAAAATTTTGATATTCCTAAAGAATTACAATATTTTAAAAAAAGTTATTTAATAAAAAAAACTGCTAGTGGAGAAATACCAAAAAACGACATGTTCGAAATAATTGAAAAATTTTTAGAAATTAGTTTTTCATTAAAAAAAACATTTATTTTAGAAGCAATAATACAAATCAAAAAAAGATTTAATAAAAAAAAAGCAGCAAAAGGACTTTTTGATTTTAATGATTTAATTCAATTCCTTTATACTATTTTAAATAAAAAAAAAGAAACAATTACAAAAATAATTAAAAAACAATACCCAACATTATTAATTGATGAATTTCAAGATACAGATTATCAACAATACCAAATATTTAAAAAAATTTATAATTTAAAAGAAGATTTATGTATTTTTATAGGTGATCCTAAACAAGCTATTTACAGCTTTAGAGGAGCTAATATTAAATCATATATAACTGCAAAAAAGGACATAAAACACTGCTACCAACTCAACATTAACTGGAGATCTTCTAAAGAAATAGTGGAAAGTTTAAATTTACTGTTTTTAAGAAAAAAAAACATTTTTTTACTTCCTGAAATCAATTTTATTCCAGTAAAGTCTACTTATAAAAACAAACAAATAGAATTTCAAATAAACGGAATATCTCAACCAGCTTTACAGTTTGTATTAAACAAAACGCCTACTATAGGAACTATTGACTATAAAATATGGATTACAAAAACATGCATAAATTATATTTCATTCTGGTTAAATGAAGGACGAAACGGAAATGCTGTTATCATACACAATAAAAAAACTCGATATCTTACCCCAAAAGATATTTGTATATTAGTAAATAACAAACAAGAAGCAGCTATTATACAAACAGCCTTATACAAAGCCAATATCCAAACTGCATATCTCTCTAAAAGAGCAAGCGTATTTCATAGTACTGAAGCAATAGAATTATTATGGATTTTAAAAGCTATTTTAAATCCTCAAGATAAATTCTTATTAAAACGTGCTATATCTACTACGATTATAGATAAAACAAATAAAGATATCGATCTCCTTACAAAAAAATACTCACTTTGGTCAATTATAATAAATACATTTTATGAATATTTATCTACTTGGAAAAATTTTGGCATTACAAATATGATTCATAAGATAATCATAAATCATAAAATAAATGCAATAGATAATTCTTATATTCATTCTCCTAACATTATAAATATTTTGCACATTGGAGAACTATTAGAAAAGAAATTTAATAAAATTAAAGAAAAACATTTTTTAATTTTATGGTTAGAAAAAAAAATAGAAGAAAAATATGACATCCCTCATACAGATTACATACGAGAAAAAAATGATAAAAACTGTATAGAAATTGTTACTATTCATAAATCTAAAGGTCTTGAATATCCAATAATATGGATGCCTTTTTTCATAACTTTATATAACACCAATCTCAATATTAATAACATGACAAACTCCATATCAAATTCCACAGAATCAAAAAAAATATTATCAGAAGATATGCGACTTTTATATGTAGCATTAACCAGAACAATTGTTCACTGTTGTATAGGAATTGCATCCATCAATAACAAAAAAAAGACAGACATAGAAAATTATTCAGATATTCATAAAAACGCTTTAGGTTATGTAATACAATCAGGAAAAAAATGCAATTATCAACAACTATATAATATTCTTTTAAAAATAAGCCATAACACAAACATAAAAATTTCCTTGAAATCACCTGAAATTAATATTACCAATACAAAACAACACAAAAAATATACAAAACTCAAAAATCGAAAATTAAAAAGAACATTAGAATATAATTATAAAATTACTAGTTATTCTCAATTAAAGAATAATTATACTTCTCTAATATTAACGAAAAAAAACCACCATAATTATATTGATACTAACATTAAGATACATAACGAAAATGAAATTAAACTCACACCACATACCTTCCCAAGAGGTAAAAACGTGGGAATATTTATTCATAAAATATTAAAAAGCATTCATTTTCATAAAAACATAAACATCACTTGGATATCCAAACAACTTGAAGAACACAACTTCGAAAAAAACTGGGGAAAGATGTTACAAGATTGGATCCATAAAATTTTAAATACACCATTAAATAGCCATAATCTTTGCCTATCCCAATTAAATCCTCACAATTATATTAAAGAACTAGAATTTTTTTTACCTATAAAAAATAAACTGACAGATACGAAACTAAATAGAGTAATTCGTAATTTTAATCCATTTTTGAAATCATCTTCTAAAATTTTTTTTGATTCCATAAAAGGAATATTAGTAGGATCAATAGATTTAGTTTTTAAATGGGAGAAAAAATATTATTTAGTAGATTATAAATCTAATTGGCTAGGTTATTCAAAGTTAGATTACTCTATTCAAGCAATGCAAAACGTAATATATACACATCGTTATGACTTACAATATCAATTATATAGTATTGCTTTACATAGATATTTAAAAAAACGTATTAAAAATTATTCTTTTCATAAACATTTCGGTGGAATTTATCTCTTATTTTTAAGAGCTAGAAATATAACAGACCCAGAAAAAGGATTATTTTTTACGTTACCCACGTTAACAAACATAAAAGAACTCGATAACCTTTTTTAAAAAAACCATAGGAAAAAAAATGAACATAATATTTTTATTAAAAGAAGCTATTAAAAAAAATATTATCACTCCATCAGATTTCTATTTCTCTATCTCTATTGCACAAAATCAGTCACCAAAAATAATATTATCAACTATTTGTATTAGTTATTTCACCAGAATAGGACATACGTGTCTTCCAATTTCAGTTCTAGAAAATAAACAAGTATTTAACAAAAAAAATCATACTAAGTTAATTAATAAAATTTGGAAAACAACAAAATTATCACATAATTTTCAATTAGAATTATTAAAAAATAAAGTTATTAGTAATGGATCTTTACCTACTCCTCTCATTGTCTTTAATAACAAAATATACTTAAATAAAATATGGATAGCAGAAAAAAAAATATTTAACTTTATATCACAAAATCAAAATAATAAAATAAAAAATATAATCATAATTAAGCAAAAAATAAAATTTCTATTATGTAAAAATACTGAAACTTTACAAAAAATTGCAATCATTTTATCTATCATTAACAAAGTAACATTTATCATGGGAGGTCCTGGAACAGGAAAAACTACGATAGCATTTAAAATATTAATAGCTATTCTTACAATATCTAATAAAAAATTAAATATTCAGTTAACAGCTCCCACAGGAAAAGCTGCCAATCGTTTAACTGAATCTATAAAAAAATCTATATCAATATTTTCGCATTTATATAAAAATAGTTTACTAATAAAACCCGCTATTACCTTACATCGTCTTTTAGGTATCAACATGGAAAATACTTTAAATATAAAAAAATTAGACAAAATTTCAGAAATAGATGTATTAATAGTAGACGAATCGTCTATGATTGACGTTTTTATTATGGAAAAATTAATTGATAATATATCAAAAAAAACCAAAATAATATTTTTAGGTGATCACAATCAATTACCTTCAATAAATTGTGGTCATATTTTAAAAGATATTCATAGTTACTACTGTAATGGATATAGTCCATCTACAAAAAAAACAATTACTTTTTTTGATATTACTGATGTTAAAGAAATTAAAAAACATAAATTTTCTAATATCAGCGATAAAATATGCATTTTAAAAAAAAACTATCGTTTTCATATTCAATCTAATATTTCTAAAATATCTACTAAAATTAAACAAAATAAATTTAATAATTTTCAAAAATTATTTTGTAACATATATCAAGATGTCAATTTCCATTGTATCGACACCATTCAAGATTATAAAAAAATGATTCTAAATTTAACTGAAAATAACATAAATTATTGGAACTGCTTAAACAAAAAAAAAACTCCTATTGAAATTATATCAAATTTTAATAATTATAGACTAATATGTGTTTTACAAGAAGGACCATTTGGAGTAAAAGGACTTAATTTAGAATTAGAAAATGAAATGAAAAATAGAGGATTAATTAAAACCATTAAAATCAATAAAAACATAATATATTTTGGACAACCAATCTTAATTTTAAAAAACGACTACGATCTAAAATTGTATAATGGAGACTCAGGTATTATTATACACGACGATAAAAAAGAATTACAAGCTTGTTTTTTAATAAATGATAAAAAAATAAAATTTATACCTATTAATTTGCTACCGAAATTTCAAACAAACTGGGCAATGACCGTACATAAATCACAAGGATCAGAATTTTGTAACGTAGTTTTAGTATTGCCTAATATTTATTCTGAAATTTTAACTCAAGAACTTATTTATACAGCTATTACTCGAGCAAAAAATAAATTAACTATATATAGCAATAAAAAAATATTTAAAAAATCCATAAAAAATAAAACAACCAGATATAGCGGATTATCTATGAATGAATGTTCTTATTAATTTAAGAACAATTAAAATGTTTCCAAACGATATTCTAATAATTAATAAAACCGCTATAAATACTTTAAGTATAATAAAGAACGGTTGCGGGGGACGGATTTGAACCGACGACCTTCGGGTTATGAGCCCGACGAGCTACCAGACTGCTCCACCCCGCGTCTTATACTTAAAACTATACCCTATTATAATAAATATGCAATCTTTTTTTTAAATTTTAATATAAATAAAAACATAAAATATAAATTCATTAAAAAAAAATTAAATTTCTTTATAAAAACTGTCCTAAAAGTTTATTTTAGAATATATAAAAAAATAACACACGTACAATAACTTTAATTAAATCGTTAATGTTAAAATATCAATGTTTAAAAAAATAAAAATATCTATAATAACAAACTGAAAATATATTTTAACATATGACAATCAACTGATAAAATGTTTTACAATAAATGTTCAAATGGAAAAAATTATTAAAAACAATATAAATTAAAAAAATTAAATAAAAATATTATTTTAAAATAATTCTTATATTCCACAAAATAAATACCTATTAATTTATACAACATTAAACCTTTCAAAAATTAGATATTAATAAATTTATTATTCAACAAAATTAAACCTTTACCAAAAAATTAAAAAAATGATATTATTCTAAATTCTATAAACACTATAAACATCATATAAACTTTAACTCACATAACAATTATAGTTAAAACTATTAAAATCATACTAACTAGTGTATACAATAAATATGAAAATTATTGAAGCAACTGTCTTAGCACAAACAGCAAAAATTGCTATAATTATTAGCAGATTTAATTATTTTATCAATAAACATCTATTAGACGGGACACTAAATACTCTTAAACGAATAGGACAAATAAAAGATGAAAATATAACCATTATATATGTTCCAGGAACCTTTGAAATTCCTATTATCGCACATACTATAGCTAATAAAAAAAAATACAACGCTATCATTGTATTAGGAACAATTATTAAAGGAAGTACTGTTCATTTCTCTCTTCTATCAAATGAAGTTATAAAACAAGTATCTAAAATTAGTACTCAATATAACATTCCTATCTCCTTTGGAATTATTACAGCTAATAATATTCAACAAGCCATAGAACGCGCAGGAACAAAAATAGGAAATAAAGGATCAGAATCTGCTTTAGTTGCATTAGAAATGATTAATATTATTGATACCATTAATAAAAATCAAATATAATGTTTAATTAATCAATATTTCTATAAAATATAAAACGTATGTTTTAAATAAAACAAATACATCTTAAAATAGAAATCTATATGAACTTAAATGAATTCGAAATCATTCAAAATTACTTTGGAAACACATTAAAAAAACATGACAAGCATGTTATCCAAGATATTGGAGATGATTGCGCAATAATAACAATACCAAAGAATAATACTCTCGCTATTAGCACCGATTCATTAATAGAAGGAACTCATTTTTTTAAAAATACTCACCCTACTGACTTAGGATACAAAATAATTGCAATAAATCTAAGTGACCTTGCAGCCATGGGATCCAAGCCTAAATGGATTACATTATCACTTACTCTTCCAAAAGTTAATATATATTGGATAAAACATTTTAGTCAAAGTTTTTTTCGTACATTAAATACTTATAATATGAAATTAATTGGAGGCAATACTACTAGTGGACCACTAAGTATAACAGCCAGTATTTATGGAATTATTCCCAAAAAAAAAGCTTTATTAAGAAATGGAGCAAAAATTGGAGATTTAATATATGTTACTGGAACTTTGGGAGATAGTGCAGCAGGTTTATTTTTACTAAAAAATAAAAAATATAATATAAAAAAGGATTTCGATTATCTAATTAAAAAACATTTACACCCCATTCCAAGAACCACGCATGGACAGTTATTGAGAACTATTGCTAATTCTGCCATTGATATATCAGACGGATTGTTGACTGATTTAAAAAAAATTTTAGAATCTAGTAAACATGGAGCAAACATAAATTTAGAAAAACTACCAATTTCTAAAAAACTCAAACAGAATTTTACAAAAAAAAAATGTTTAACTTTTGCTGCAAATTCAGGAGAAGATTATGAAATTTGTTTTACAATACCAAAAAAAAATATATCAATTTTAAATAACAAAATTCATCACTTAGGAATACCTTACACTTGTATTGGAGAAATCCATCACATTAAAAAAGGATACAACATTTTTTATAATAAAAAAAAAATACACTTCTCATGCAAAGGATACGATCATTTTTGTTAAAACACTAAAAACATTTTAATTACAATATTTCTAACATGTTTTTACATTTTAAATGTAACTACTACCATTCTCTAATAATAAGGACTATTATTCTAAGAAAGTTATGAACAAAACCATTAAAACAGACATATTTTATATGAATAAAGCAATACAAATAGCTAAAAAAGGAATATTAACTACATCACCAAATCCAAATGTTGGATGCATTATAGTCAAAAATAATATTATTTTAGGAAAAGGATGGCATAAAAAAACTGGACAACCACACGCAGAAATATATGCTTTAAAACAAGCAGGAATAAAAGCAAAAGGGGCTACAGCATATATTACTCTAGAACCATGTAGTCATTTTGGGCATACTCCTCCTTGCTGTATAGAATTAATAAAATCAGGCATTTCTAGAGTAGTAATATCAACGATAGATCCAAATCCAAAAGTATCGGGAAATGGAATAAAATGGCTTAAAAAAAAAGGAATTATAGTAAAAGTAGGAGTAATACCTAATAAATCTGAAGATATAAACAAAGGATTTTTTCAAAGAATGCGAACTGGAATTCCTTGGATTCAATTAAAACTCGCTAGCTCAATTGATGGACGTACCGCACTATACAATGGATTAAGTAAATGGATTACATCATATAAATCTCGTCAAGATGTTCACATTCATAGACGACTGTCTGATGCTATTATCAGTAGTAGTAGTTCTGTCATTACAGACAACGCATTATTAACCGTAAGACAAACATCCATAAAAAAAGAAAACAATATAGATTGGAATAACAAAAATAAAATTCAACAACCTTTACGCGTTATTATTGATAGCAAGAATCGTATAACTCCCTTACATAAATGTATAAAAGAACCTGGTAACATACTACTTATAAGATTAACACCTGATAATAAATGTTGGCCAAATCATGTCGAACAAGTAATATTAAAAAATAAAAAAAACAATATAAATCTAATGCACCTTATAAAATTATTAGGAAAACGTCAAATCAATAAAATATGGATAGAATCAGGAGCATCATTATCTGGATCCTTTTTAAAATTAAACATCATTAACGAAATTATTATTTATATAGCTCCAAAACTATTAGGTCACTATGCAAAACCATTATTTATACTCGATAAGTATGAAAAATTATCTTGGGTTCCTCGATTTAATTTTAAAAATATTACTAAGATAGGACAAGACATTAAATTAACATTAACAAAAAAAATCTAACAACTACTTTTTTTAAAAACAACAAGGAACTTATTTATCTACTTATGAAATCTTTACCTAGAAGAAAAGCACGAGAATGCGCTGTACAAGCACTGTATTCATGGCAGTTATCACAAAATAATATTTATGAAATAGAAAATCAATTCTATGAAAAAAATAATATGCAAAACATCGATAAAATTTATTTTCATGAATTGATCATAGAAATAACAAATAATCAAAAACATTTAGATACATTAATGAAACCTTATCTTTCTAGATCTATTAATGAGCTAGGGCAAATTGAGAAAGCTATTCTCAGAATTTCTTTCTATGAATTAGAAAGAAGACACGATATTCCTTATAAAGTAACTATTAACGAAGGAATTGAATTAGCAAAATTGTTTGGAGCAAAAGAAAGTCACAAATTTATAAATGGAGTTTTAGATAAAGCTGCTATAAAAATAAGATATCATATAAAACAATAAAACATAATTATCTCACTCATTTAACCATGATAAAATTTTTTCTAAAATACCATCTGCATCTAACTTATATTCACTACGGATTTCAGCTTGATTTCCTTGAGGAACAAATTTATCTGGAATTCCAATATTTAAAATAGGAATAGTAATTTTTTTTCGCATAAATAGTTCATTAATGCTACTACCAGCTCCACCTGCAATTATTCCTTCTTCAAGGGTAACAAAAAAATCATGATATTTTGTCAAATTTAAAATCAAATCGATATCTAATGGTTTTACAAAACGCATATCCACTAAAGTTAAATTTAATTTCTGCGCTACTTGTTCAGCAAAAATACATAGTGGTCCAAAATTTAAAATAGCAATCTTTTTTCCTAATCTTTTTAAAATACCTTTCCCAACTGGAATTGATCTCATAGATTGTAGAGCTATTCCAGTTCCACTACCTCTTGGATATCTCACTACACTAGGCCCTTGTCGATAACAATACCCAGTGTAAAGCATTTGAAAACATTCATTTTCATTGCTAGGAGTCATAATGATAATATTTGGAATACATCTCAAATAAGTTAAATCAAACACTCCTTGATGAGTTTCACCATCTTGACCAACTATTCCCCCTCTATCAATTGCAAATAATACAGGCAATTTTTGAAGTGCTACATCATGTATTACTTGATCATAGGCTCTTTGAAGAAAAGTAGAATAAATTGCAAGAACAGGTTTATAACCACTAATAGCTAATCCTGCGGAAAAAGTTACAGCATGTTGTTCAGCTATTGCAACATCAAAATACTGATCAGGAAAACATTTGGAAAAATTAACCATCCCTGAACCTTCTGCCATAGCAGGTGTAATTCCTATTAATTTTTTATCAGTTTTTGCTATAGTACATAACCAATGTCCAAACACTTCAGAATAAGTAAGATTATCTTTAATTTCTGCACACATCTTTCCAGTTAGAACATCAAATTTAGGAACAGAATGCCATTTTGTAGGATTTAATTCAGCAGGAAAATACCCTTTTCCTTTTTTAGTTATTATATGTAATACATTAGTATACTTTTGAGTACTTAATCTACTAATTACATCTACTAACAAAAAAACATCATGTCCATCCACAGGACCAAAATACTGGAATCCTAAATTTTCGAAAAAAGTATTAGACGATCTTATATCCTCTAAATATTTTTTTTGATACAACGAGTCATTTTTTAAAAAATCAGACCTAATACAGAAACTACTCTTTTTTTTATATCTTTTTATCCATTTAAAATTTAATTTAGATTTAGAAAAAGACGAATGTAAAGCACCTACATTTTTTGAAATAGACATGTCATTATGATTTAATATCACTAGTAAACGTATACTATTATATCCAGCATGATTAATTGCTTCAAATGCCATACCTGAAGTCATTGCACCGTCACCAATAACACATATGGTTTTTCTACCTTTTTTTTCTTTTTTAGAAGCAATTGCCATACCAACCCCAGCACTAATTGAAGTGGAAGCATGACCAACACCTAAAACATCATATTCACTTTCTTGTCTACTAGGAAACGAACGTATCCCATGTCTTGTACGAATACTAAATATACTATTCCTCCTTCCAGTTAAAATTTTATGAGGATAAGTTTGATGACCTACATCCCATATTAAATTATCAAAAGGAGTATCAAGTACATAATGCAATGCTACTGTAACTTCAATAACTCCTAAACTAGAAGACAAATGCCCACTAGATTGACTAATAGTTTCCAATAAATATTGACGTAACTCAAAACATAACTGAGGTAATTTTTCAATAGATAATAACTTCAATTGTTTAACTGAATTTGCTAAATACAATATTGGATATTTTTTACAATTAAAATTCATTATAAACTCATCATAAAAACTATTTATCACGCGTAATTATGTAATATGCTAATTTTTGTAATAATACTACATCTATCCACTTATGAGATAAAATTTCTAAACATTCTAATGATTTTGTATACAATTTTTCTAATTTTTTCTTAGATTTTTGTAAACCAATTATTGATGGAAATGTGTTTCCTTTAAAAATTTTATTAGCATTTGTCGGAATTGTTGTGCCATGTGAATCATTTACAAAATCAAGAATATCATCCTGAATCTGAAAAGCAAGACTAATATTTCTAGAATATTGTTCTAACGCTACAATAATTTTCTTTTCGCGTATATTACTAGAAATTAAAACTAAACGAATCGCAGTGCTAATTAAAGATCCAGTTTTATACCAGTATATTTCTTCTAATTGATTCAAATTAACACATTTTTTTTTTGATTCTAAATCAAAAAATTGACCAATACACATACCCAATAAACCAGAAGCATTTGACAATTCTAAAATTATTTTAATTTTCTTAACGTTAGATATTGTGTTTTCATTCCAATTAGACAAGATATTAAAAGATAAACATTGTAATGCATTACCAGCCAATATAGCAGTAGATTCTCCAAATTTTATATAACAAGAATCTTTTCCTCTTCTTAATACATCATTATCTAATGATGGCAAATCGTCGTGAATTAAAGAATACGCATGCATAAATTCTATAGAAGAAGCTAATATATCTATAACATGGAAATTTACTTGAAACATGCTTCCTATAATATACATTAATATAGGACGGATTCTTTTACCACCTAAAAGCACTCCATACTTCATAGCATGTAACAAATCAGAATCTTGAAATGGCAACGTTTCTAAAAGTTCAGACATAAAATTATCAATTCGTTTTCGTTTTACATGAAAAAATTCAACTAAATCCATGTTTAGTCCCTATATATATTCAATAAAGAAACAAAATATTAGTAACAAAAATTAATTATTTATCATACTACTAAAAATAATACTAATTCTAAAATACTAAAATATAAATATATTCCTCAAATTTTATAAAACAATAATTTTAGATTATTTTATTATAATATACATCATATTATTTATATATCACGCATCATAAACATAAACATAAAAATTATCATAATAAAAATTCTATAAATAACCTCGTCGATTGTTATATTTAAAAAATTTAATGTTTAACATTTATTAACAATAGGATACTTAATTAACACTAAAAATTGCATGTATTTTAAAATATTTATTCAAACCTTATGACATCGAATATTCATAAGCAACCAAATAAAAAAAATTATTAATTCAAAAGAAAATACAACAACACTGCTGTTATAATTTAAAATCAATCCCCCTAATATACTCCCTATAAAAGAACCCAAAAATTGACTAATTGAATATATAGCCATAGCAGTACCTTTATAATTTACAGGAGAATTATTACTTACCAAAATAGGAAGCATAATTTCAAATAAACTAAATACTAAAAAAAATATTTGTAACCAAAGAACTAAAAAGAAAAAATTTTTTATAAAAAGCAAACAAAAAATATTAGAAACAATTAATAAAGTTATAGACAACATAATCGCAAACTTGTCGCATTTTTTTCTTTCAATATACGAACTAATTGGAAGTACAATAAAAAAAGAAATCAAAATAGTAGTAAAATATATAATCCAACATGGAACAAAAAAATTTTTATATGAATATAACTGAACTGGAATGGCAATAAAATGTAACATTAATAATAAATGGAGAAAAAAAATATTTAAATTAAATTTTAATAAAGTAAAACTATTAAATACATTTAATATGTTTTTATATTCGTTATCTATAAAAACACCGTTTTTACTACTCATTGGAGTTGGAATAACACAAAAAACTACAAAAATACATATTATTGAAAATATAAAACTAATAAAAAATAAACTATGAATTCCAAAAGAACGAACTAAGATAGGACTCATGACCATAGCACAAATAAAACTTATTCCAAAACTGATTCCTAAAAATCCCATCGCTTGAGATCTATTTCTTTTTGAAATTGTTTCAGATAACAATGTCATACATACCGAAGATATTGCTCCTGATCCCTGCAAACTGCGACCTAATATAATTCCCCAAATAGAACTACTATTAAAACATATAAAACTACCTATCAAAAAAAATAGTAATCCCAAAATAATAATATATTTCCGTCCAAATTTATCAGATAACCAACCATAAGGAATTTGAAATAAAGCTTGAAAAAAATTATATACTCCCAATGCAACACCTATAAGAAATGTAGTACTACTGTGAAAATACATTCCATACATACCAAAAACAGGTAAAATTATAAACATTCCAAATATACGCAAAGAAAAAACA
Source organism: Buchnera aphidicola (Meitanaphis flavogallis) (assembly GCA_039830035.1). Taxonomy (NCBI): domain Bacteria; kingdom Pseudomonadati; phylum Pseudomonadota; class Gammaproteobacteria; order Enterobacterales; family Erwiniaceae; genus Buchnera; species Buchnera aphidicola. Next base: position 488,316 of record CP140038.1, read on the forward strand.
ATACATATTCCTAAAACCACTTTCCATTCTCTTATCTCATTATAAAATTTATTCATATATATTAAATTTCTTATTGTAATGTTAATAATACTTATTATAATAAGTCAATTATCATACAAAATAACATTTTTATATTTTCATCTATAGATAATATTTTTATAACACATAATTAAAAATAAATAACATGAAAAAAAAATCTAAAAAATACACATATTGGAATGAAAAAATAGCCCAAAATATCGCTAAAAATGAATCTATTGACATGACTAAAGATCATTGGGAAGTGATATACGCTATGAGAGATTTTTATTTTAAATTTAATTTAACTCCATCTATAATAATGTTAATGAAATTTCTAAAAAAAAGAGGATTAAAAAAAATAAATACCTGTTACTTATTTAAATTATTTCCTATGAGTCCAGTTAAACAAGCAAGTAAAATAGCAGGAATTCCAGAACCATCTAACTGCCTTTGAAGTTATATTAAATAAAAAATATAATCATTTAATCTAATTCTAACGAACAAAATCAATTGACATCATAATGTTCATGACTAACATAATGATAATGGAACAATAAAAAACACTTTTTGAAAAAGTAATATAATTATCATGATAATATTTTTTTATAGCAATATAAAACCATACTGTAGAAAAAATCAATAAAATAAAAAAAAACTTGTATCCCGTACAATTTGTCACTGTTAAAAGACATGAAAAAACTAAAAAAAATAATATAAATATGTTCATGTGCATACGAGTAATAGACAAGGATTGTACGACAGGAAATATTGGTATACTAGCATTTTTGTAATCATCTAAATGCATTATAAAAATTGCATAAGAATGAGGTATCTGCCACAAAAACAAAATGACAAATAAATTAATAGCACACCAATCTATATGATTTGTAACAGAACAATAACCTAAAACAGGAGGAATAGCACCAGATATACTACCAATAATAGTTGAATATATTGATCGTTTTTTTAAAAAAAAACTATAAAATACTACATAAATAATTAATCCTAAAAAAGCAAGTACCATACATAATACATTAATAAACCATCCAAAAATAAATAATCCTAACATTCCTATAAATATCGCAAAAAATATTGCAAAATTATAAATATGAGTAGTAGTAACTAAAATTCTATTTTTAGTCCTATTCATGAGTTTATCTAATTTATAATCAATAACATTATTAAAAATACAAGAAGATCCAATAACAAAAGATACACTCATTAAATTCAATAATAATAAATAATAGTTAATATTACCCTTTGAAGCCAAAAAAAAACCGCCTAACGAAGATATTAAATTACCTACTATTATTTTCGGTTTTAAAAGCCCTAAAAAACGTATTATCATATTATTTCATTATGTACGTAATGATTTAAATTTGTCATTATCCAATATGATCCAAACAGAATAATTGTAATAATCAAAAAAGCAAATATTATCGATATCATATTCCACCTATATTCATAAGAAAAATCTAAATAAAAAAAAGACTTAATATGAACTAAAACTTGAATAATTAAACATAATATCACTATAACACTGGTTATTATCTTAGAGTATGTTCCTTTTATAACGACTAAAAATGGAAGTATAGTTAATGTAGTTAATATTATAAAATTTAAAACATAAAAAAAATATTTACTTTTAAAAATTAAAATACTCTTCAAATAAGAAAAACTCATAATATTACCCCAATTAAATAAACTATAGAAAAAACAAATACCCATATTATGTCCAAAAAATGCCAAAATAAACTTAAACAAAAGATTCTCATGTATACTTCATACGTAATTCCAAATTTTATTACTTGTTGGATCATTACTATAATCCACAATAAAGCTGAAACCACATGAATACCATGAGTAGACAGCAAAACAAAAAAAGCAGATAAAAAACCACTACAAGATGGACCATATCCTCGATGTACTAAATTATAAAATTCCAACGTTTCTAGAACTAAAAATATTAAACCTAATAGAAAAGTTATACTAAACCAAAATATAACTTTGTTTTTATTATATTTTTCTATTTCTATAAAAATAAAACTATAAGAAAAAGAACTAAATAACAATAACAAACTCTCTACCATCACTAATGGAAGATAAAAAATATCTTTTCCAGATGGGCCATGAGCTATATTGTTTTTCATAACTATATACACAGCAAATAATGTAGCAAAAATAATACAATCATTCATCAAATACAACCAAAAACCAAATAATTTATTAGACCGCAAAATGCTCATACTTAACTTTCTTATATTTTTTTTTCTATTTGTTATATTACTCACTGTCATTTTAATCCTACTTTTTTAAGATCATTAATATACTGGTTTTCAATCTGATTAACATTATCTTTGGAAATTATATAACCATGATCAATAAAAAAACTCTTTCTAATTAACAAACATAAAATTACAAAAATAGATAAAAAACATAACCAAAAAATATACCAAATCAAAGAAAAACTAAAAATAACAGAAAATAAACTAATTATAATACCAGAACTAGTTTTATTTGGCATGTGAATATCAGAATATATGACACGCGCTACATTCTTCTTTTTTACTTTTTCTTTTGATTTCCAAAAACAATCACGAGAACAAACCGTAGGTATAATAGCAAAATTATATAATGGAGGTGGAGACGAAGTTGACCATTCTAATGTTCTTCCATTCCATGGATCACCTGTAAAATCTCGATAAATGTTACGATCTCGAATAGACACTAAAACTTGAATAATTTGACATATAATCCCTACTGCAATTAAAAATGTACCAAAAGAAGCACATACCAACATAGAATGAAATTGAGGATCTATATGTTGACTTAAACGACGAGTCATACCCATTAATCCCAAAAAATATAAAGGCATAAAAGCACAAAAAAAACCTAAAATCCAACACCAAAATGCACGCTTTCCCCATTTTTCAGATAAAGTAAATCCAAACATTTTAGGAAACCAATAAGTAATCCCAGAAAAACATCCAAATACTACACCACCAATAATTACATTATGAAAATGCGCTACTAAAAACACACTATTATGTAATACGAAATCTACAGCAGGTAAAGATAATAAAACACCAGACATGCCACCTATAGAAAAAGTTATTAAAAACCCAATAGTCCATAACATAGAAGAATGCATACGAATACGTCCATAGTGCATAGTAAATAACCAATTAAAAATTTTTACTCCTGTTGGTACTGCTATAACCATTGTAGCTATACCAAAAAACGCATTTACATCAGCTCCAGCACCCATAGTAAAAAAATGATGTAACCATACCACAAAAGATAAAATAGTAATTGCAATTGTAGCCCACACTAAAGATACGTATCCAAACAATTCTTTTCTAGAAAAAGTAGCTACTACTTCAGAAAATACTCCAAAAACAGGAAGAATTAAAATGTATACTTCTGGATGTCCCCAAATCCAAATTAAATTAACATACATCATTGCATTACCGCCGGAATCATTAGTAAAAAAATGAAATCCAAGATATCTATCCAAAGTCAGTAACAATAGACTCACTGTTAAAACAGGAAAAGAAGCTAACATCAAAACATTTGTACAAACTGCCGTCCATGTAAACACCGGCATTTTAAATAAAGACATTCCAGGTGCTCTCATTTTTAAAATAGTAACCAAAAAATTGATAGCCGTTAGAGTAGTTCCTATGCCAGATAATTGTAAACTCCAGATCCAATAGTCTACTCCTACTCCAGGACTAAATGTCATTTCTGATAAAGGAGGGTAACCTAACCAACCTGTTTGCGCAAACTCACCAATTCCAAGAGAAAGATTTATTAATACTGCTCCACCAACAGTTAACCATAAACTTAAATTATTTAAAAACGGGAACGCAATATCACGAGCACCAATTTGTAAAGGAACTACTAAATTCATCAATCCAACAACTAAAGGCATTGCTACAAAAAAAATCATAATAACGCCATGTGCAGTAAACACTTGATCATAATGATGAGACGACAGAAATCCTGTTCCTGCTTTAGAAGAAGCTAAAACTTGCTGAATACGCATCATAATAGCGTCAACAAAACCACGAAATAACATAATAACAGCAAGAAAAATATACATAATTGCAATTTTTTTATGATCTACCGAACAACACCATTCGTTCCATATATAATTCCACTTCTTTAAATAAGTAACTATCATAAATATAGACATAGAACATAAAATAATTATAGAATACGTTGTCATTATAATAGGATCATTATAAGGAATAGCATTCCAATCTAATCTACCAAACATATTATAAAATTCCTTAAATCTTAATTAAGTATAATTACAATAATAAAATTACCTTCTGCTATATTTCATTTTTTTTGATAATAATATTAAATAAATTATTTTTTATACTAGAATAATATTCAATTATATTATTTTCACTAGGATATGCTACTTTTTCAAAACTAGATATAGAATCTAATTTATGTGAAGAATGTCGTACCTTTTCTATCCATTTTTTAAATAAAACAACATTAGAAGTTACCCTTGTCGTAAATTTCATATCAGAAAATCCTTTTCCGCTATAATTAGAAGACATTCCTCTATAAACTCCAGATCTATTAGCAATTAAATTTAATTGAGTACGCATACCAGCCATAGTATATATTTGACTGCCTAAAGAAGGAATAAAAAAAGAATTCATTACAGAATTAGATGTTAATTCAAACGTGATTGGAGTATTAACAGGAAAAACCAATTCATTAACGGTAGCAATTTTCTCCTTCGGATAAATAAATAACCACTTCCAATCTAAAGACACAACATTAATTTTTATAGGTTCAACATTAGAAACAATTTTCTTATACGGATCTAAATCATGAACAGACTTCCATGACAATATAGAAAGAAAAATAATTATCAAAATAGGAAATCCCCACACTAATGACTCAATAACATTAGAATGAGACCAATGAGGTCTATAATCAGAATTAATATTAGTCTCTCTATATTTTGTTGAAAAAAACCATGTCATACAAAAAACTGGAACTATAATCAATAACATTACCGTAAATGCAACTAATATTAAAGACTTCTGCTTTATAGCTATATCACCTTTAGGGCATAAAACTCCACTATTACATCCATTTAAAAACAGAATACAACTCATTAAAAAAAAATTTAACATACATATACGAAATTTTAAAAATTGCATTTAATCACCTCAACATCCATTTTATATTGCAAAATGATACTTATAGAATGATCTTTTATTATAAAAATAATCATTTTTTAAAAAATACATTAGTTTTATAATTTCAATTCCAATCTCTAAATAAAATGTATGAATAAAAAAAATCTGTGATGTTAAAAATCACATGAATCTTTAATAAAATAGTTCCTGTTGAAAAATTTTATGTAATGTCTATCAATAAAACATTTATTTTTATGATTTAATGAAATATACCAAAAAATTATATAATTCATATAATATAAAACTTACAACATATATAGCATAAATAAAATTATCTTATGTTTATTTTCAACTTAATATATGCTTAAAATATATTAAAATAACAAAAAATTAATTAAAGAAAAAAATGATTATAAAAATAATAAAAAATATATTAACATCAGTATTAAATACAACAATCGTTGAAATTATTAATGAAAGTAAAAAACATAAAACGTTTATGAAAAATCATTCGCATTTTAAAATCATCATAGTTAGCAATGATTTCATGAAATATAGTTTAATAAAAAGACATCAAAAAATATACTGTTTACTATCGAAATGTATGTCTCAATACAAAATTCATGGATTGGCATTATATACATATACTATTAATGAATGGAACAAAAAATCTAATAAAAACTTAATTTCCCCTATATGTGTAAAATCACATGTCAAATCATCAAAGATGTGAGAAAAAAATTAACGGCTATTAACACAAAAAGATCAATAAAATTTAAAAAAATAATTAAATATTTCATAAAAATTATTTTTAAAAAATAACTTTAAGGAAAAAAAATGGAACTTGAAATTAAAAAAAACAAAAATTTATTACGCAATATCCATATTACTATTCCAAATAACATTATAAAAAAATCTATATATGTAGAATTCTTGAAACTAAATAATACTATACACACAAACGGATTTAGAAAAGGAAAAACACCATTATATACATTAAAAAAAAATTATGGAGCAACAGTACAAAAACAAGTATTGAAAAAACTAATAAAACAATACTTCTTGGATAAAATTAAAAAAGAAACGTTCCAAATAGCTGGAACTCCTGACTTTATCCTACAAAAATATAAGAATAATCAAGATCTTAATTGTTTAATAGAATTTGAAATATATCCGAAATTTAAACTCAACACAGACCAATTTACTATACAGACACCAGTAATTAACATTACTGAACAAGACATTCAAAAAATAGCTGACAAATCTTTTAAAAAAAATATTTGGATAGAAGTAGATCGTACTATTGCACTGTATGATAAAATTACTATCACTTGTATAAATCACAGTTCCAATAAAGAGTTCAAAAAATATAATTTATATAATTTTCAATTTATTATTGGAAACAATGAAATATTACCCGAAATTGAAGAACAATTGCTAGTCCATAAAACTAATGAATCTTTCTTTATTAACATAAAATTCTCAAAACATCATTGCGAAAAACAAATAGCAAACAAAATATGTGCAATAGAAATAATTATTAAAAAAGTAGAAGAACTCAAAGAAAAAATATTAGAAAAAAAAGAAAACAAAAAACTAAATTTAAGTCAACAACGTAAAAATATTGAAAATATACTTAAAAATCAATCAAAAATAATAGTTGAAAATTACATAAAATCAAAAATAATAAATAGTTTGATCTCATCTAATCCTATAGATGTTCCATCCACTTTAATAAAAAGTGCTTTCGTTACGTTAAGAGAAAAACAAATAAAAATATATAAAAAAAATGTAAATAATATATTCACAACTATAAATACAAAAGACCTGACCATAGAAGCACGTCACCAAGTGACAGCTACAATTCTTTTGAATAAACTTATACAAGACCACTTATTAAAACCTAATATTAATAACATACAAAATTTAATACAAAAGTGTTCTACATCATACCATCATACTAAAAAACTAATTCTATTATACAAAAACAATGAAAACATTAAACAATATTTTAATAATATTGACCTAGAACAACAAGCTATTACTAAAATTTTGGAAAAATCTATTAAACATATAAAAAAATATAATTTTCACGAAGCAATGCAAAATTTAATTATATAAACTGATATAACTCAATAGTTAACTATAAGTAATAAAATTGCATTAAATTTATACTGAGTCCTACAATCTATATATTTGTTACAAAAAAATTTTTTTAAAAAATTATCTGTAAAAAATAAATGTTTATTTATTAAATAATATAACTAATACTTTAAAACATCCTGAATTATACTATTCTAAAATTAACAAAACAATACTTTTCATCTTGTACATATTGGAAATAACAAATGCTATATAAAAAAACAAGTAAACAAAAAAATAACAATACTTTGCTAATTCCTATGGTAATAGAAAAAACATCTCACGGAGAAAGATCGTATGACATATATTCTAAACTATTAAAAGAAAGAATTATTTTTCTAACTGGAACTATCGAAGACGTTATAGCTAATTCTATAGTGGCTCAAATTTTATTCTTAGAATCTGAAAATCCTACTCAAGACATTTTTATATATATCAATTCACCAGGAGGAGCAATTTCATCAGGTATGTCTATTTATGACACTATGCAGTTTGTAACGCCTCAAATTAATACAATTTGTATAGGACAAGCATGTTCCATGGCGGCTTTAATTCTTACTTCAGGAGAAAAAGGAAAGCGATTTTGTTTACCAAATTCACGTGTTATGATTCATCAACCATTAGGCGGATGCAATGGACAAGCTTCAGACATAGAAATTCATGCTCGAGAAATTATGATAATAAAAGAAACAATTAACAAGATAATGTCTATGCATACCGGAAAAAATATAAGCGATATTAAAAAAGACACTGAAAGAGATTATTTTCTTTCTGCTGCAGAAGCAATTGAATATGGATTAATAGATTCTATTTTATATCATCGAAAGTAATGTTTAAAAGTATTAAAAAATAATATTTGATACTAAAAACTAAAAAATACTAAATAAAAAAACTTACAATATCTTTATTGTATGTCATTACAATCATATAAGGAAAAATAATGACAGATAATATTCAAAATAATAATAAAAAACCATTATATTGCTCTTTTTGCGGAAAAAACCAAAAAGAAATAAAAAAACTTATAGCAGGACCATCAGTTTATATTTGTGATGAATGTATAAAATTATGTAATAACATTATTTACACAGAAAACAAAAATTCAAAAATATTAGAAAAAGATAAATATGAAATACCAACTCCCGATAAAATAAAGAAACATCTTGATAGCTACGTCATAGGACATAGTCATACAAAAAAAATTCTTTCAGTAGCAGTATATAATCATTACAAACGTATTCAACACTCAAATTGCGATATTGAATTAGGAAAAAGCAACATTTTACTTATTGGTCCTACAGGAAGCGGAAAAACATTGCTAGCAGAAACATTAGCAAGATTTCTTGATGTTCCATTTGCTATAACCGATGCTACTACTTTGACAGAAGCAGGATACGTAGGAGAAGACGTAGAAAATATCATTCAAAAATTACTAACTACTTGTGAATATAACATAAAAAAAGCAGAAGAAGGAATTATTTATATAGATGAAATAGACAAACTTTCTCGTAAATCAGATAATCCATCTATAACTCGAGACGTATCTGGAGAAGGGGTTCAACAAGCTTTATTGAAATTAATAGAAGGAACTATAGCTTCAGTTCCTATGCAAGGTGGAAGAAAGCATCCGCAACAAGAATTTTTTAAAATAAATACTTCTAAAATTTTATTTATATGTGGAGGAACATTTTCTGGATTAGAAAAAATAATTTCTAAAAGAATTGAAACAGGCATGGGAATAGGATTTAACGCTAAAATTAAAAAAAATCAAAAAAAACATACAAAAAACAAAATACTAGAAAAAGTTAAACCTAAAGATTTAATTAAATTTGGATTAATTCCAGAATTTATTGGAAGGTTGCCTATACTCACTACATTATACGAATTGAATAAAACAGCATTAATAGAAATTCTATGCAAACCTAAAAACGCATTAATTAAACAATATCAAAAATTGTTTAATCTTGAAGGAGTAGAACTAAAATTTCATAACGAAGCAATTGCATGCATAGCAGAAAAAGCGATAACTAGAAAATCTGGTGCACGCGGATTACGTTCAATCATAGAAGTTATCCTTTTAGATACAATGTACAACTTACCTTCTATGGTAAATGTTAAAAAAATATTGATTAATAAATCAGTAGTTAATGGTAAGTCGATTCCAAAAATAATTTATAACAAGTATAAACCTGAAGAAATTCCTAACGGATTTAACAAAATTATCTGATTTCTATGAAAATAACATTTTTATTTTTATGATCTTGACTTATTAATATTGAATATTGAATTGTTATTTCCAAATACTCAAGCTTGTTATAGCTTTAAACTAAATATTGGTAATTCAACATAATTTTATAATATCAAAATATTGTTGAAACTAAGAGAGATTTTTTATGAATCTAAAACGTTCTGAATACGTTGAAATTCCTGTTTTACCACTGCGAGACGTAGTTGTTTATCCATATATGGTTATTCCATTATTTATAGGAAGAAAAAAATCTATAAAATGTATTGAAGCTTCTATGATAAATAACAAAAAAATTATGCTAGTCGCACAAAAAGAAGCAGAAATAGATGATCCTACTAACGACGATTTATTTACTATTGGAACAACAGCTTCTATATTACAAATGCTAAAATTACCTGATGGAACAGTTAAAGTATTAGTAGAAGGATTACAACGCGCAAATATAAAAACACTAAAAAATAATGGAAATTATTTTATTGCACAAATAGAACCAATTATTACTCCTAAAATTTCGGATAAAGAACAAACCGCATTAATTAGAACTGTATTAAACCAATTTAAGACATATATCGAATTAAATAAAAAAATTCCAACTGAAATATTCAATTCTTTATCAAATATAGACAATGCAGAAAAATTATCAGATACAATTGCAACACATATGCCATTAAAATTATATGAAAAACAATCTATCCTAGAAACACATCGCGTTAATGATCGACTAGAACGTTTAATGGCAATAATGGAATCTGAAATCGATTTACTAAACGTAGAAAAACGCATTCGAAATCGAGTTAAGAAACAAATGGAAAAAAGTCAAAGAGAATATTATTTAAATGAACAAATGAAAGCTATTCAAAAAGAATTAGGTGAAATGGATGATACTTTGGATGATAATGAACTTTTAAAAAGAAAAATTGATTCAGCTAAAATGCCAAAAGAAGCAAAAATAAAAACAGAATCTGAACTTAAAAAATTGAAAATGATGTCATCCATGTCTGCTGAAGCTACAGTAGTGAGAAGTTATATAGATTGGATGATACAAATTCCTTGGAATAAAAAAAGTAAAATAAAAAAGAACCTTCAAGAAGCACAAACCATTCTCGATTTAGATCATTTTGGATTAGAAAAAGTAAAAGAACGAATTTTAGAATATTTAGCTGTTCAAAGTAGAATTAGTAAGATAAAAGGACCTATATTGTGTTTAGTGGGACCACCTGGAGTAGGAAAAACATCATTAGGACAATCTATAGCAAGAGCAACAGGAAGGAAATATATTAGAATGGCTTTAGGTGGTATTAGAGATGAAGCAGAAATTCGAGGTCATAGAAGAACATATATAGGATCTATGCCTGGAAAATTAATTCAAAAAATCACAAAATCAGGAGTAAAAAATCCACTTTTTTTATTAGATGAAATAGACAAAATGTCTTATGATGTTCGAATAGACCCCGCATCTGCTTTATTAGAAGTATTAGATCCAGAACAGAACACAACTTTTAATGATCACTATTTAGAAGTAGATTATGATCTTTCTGAAGTTATGTTCATTGCTACTTCTAATTCTACTAATATACCTGCACCATTACTCGACCGAATGGAAATTATAAGAATTTCTGGTTATACTGAAAACGAAAAATTAAACATAGCTAAATCATATTTAAAACCAAAACAAATTCAAAGAAACGCTCTAAAAAAAAATGAGTTAATATTAGAAGATTCTGCTATTATTAATATTATTCGATACTATACGCGCGAAGCCGGAGTAAGAAATCTAGAGCGAGAACTATCAAAAATATGTAGAAAATGTGTAAAAACTTTAATTTTAAATCAATCTTTAAAAAAGATACATATTAATGATAAAAATTTACACTATTATCTTGGAGTTAAACGATTTGATTATGGAAAAATAATTAATAAAAACCAAATTGGACAAGTCATTGGTTTAGCTTGGACTGAAGTTGGAGGTGAATTACTAACAATTGAAACCGCTTGCATATCAGGAAAAGGTAAATTAATTTATACAGGATCTTTAGGGGAAGTTATGCAAGAATCTATTCAAGCCGCACTCACGGTAGTAAGATCTCGTGCACATAAATTAGGAATAAAACAAAATTTTCATGAAAAACATGACATTCATGTCCATGTCCCGGAAGGAGCTACACCAAAAGATGGACCCAGTGCTGGAATTGCTATGTGTACAGCTATAGTTTCTTGTTTAACAAATAATCCAGTTCGATCAGATGTTGCAATGACTGGAGAAATTACCTTAAGAGGTCAAATTTTAACTATAGGAGGACTAAAAGAGAAATTACTAGCTGCTCATCGAGGTGGAATTAAAAAAGTATTAATTCCTTATGAAAATAAACGAGATTTAGAAGAGATTCCAAAAAATATTATTTCAGGTCTTTGCATTCATCCAGTCAAATACATTGAAGAAGTATTAAACTTATCATTAGAACACGCACCATGCGAACCAATAAGATAAAATATTTTACTTATAAAAAAAACATTGCATAATACATGAATAGCTGGCAAAACATTAAAAATGTTATTGCCAGTGCGCATCAAAAACTATATTTTAAAAAATATTAAAAATGAATATCATACGAAATCACTCATAATGATTAAAAAAAAAATAAAATTAATATTTTCTAACATAATTATGTTAATATTTTTAATAATAATTTTCTTTTCATTAATTATTACAAAAATAAACTACAATCCGTTAATAAATAAAAACAATTATGTTGTAACAATTAACGATGAAAAGATTAGTTTAGAAGAATTTACAAAACTATATACCCTTGAATTATTAAAAAATAAAGAAAAATTACATAAAAATAATTTAAATTCATTATATAATAAAAATTATACAAAAAATATATATCAAAAAGTATTATCAAATATCGTTTATAAAACTTTATTAAAACAATATGTACAAAAATTAAATATATCCGTACATGATTCTGATGTAAAAAATTATATACATAACCAATCTATTTTTAAAATAAATAATATTTTCAATATTCAGAAATATTACTCTTTTCTTAATTCAGCCAATATTAGTTCTTATAAATATAAAAAAAAGATTAAAATAGATTTAAAAATAAATAAATTTATTTCTTTCATTTCTAATTCAACATTTATTTTAAAACATGAAATTAATAATTTTATTGAATTACTATCACAAATTAGAGTTATAAAAAAAGCTACTATAAATATTCCTGAAACTTTTAAACATTTATACATTAACAAAAAATATTTTAAAAACTATCTTAACAAAAACAACACTATTAATTATTTTCTTATTGCTAAAAAAATAATTAATGAACTGAATACAGGATCTGATAAATTATTAAAAAAAATAAAATTAAAATTTGAAAACTCCCAAAAATTTTCTACATTCGAAATTAGCAAATTAAAAAAACTAATATTTAACCTTCCACTCCCTAAAAAAAATAATAATGTATATTTTAGTATTTTTAAAAATAATGGAAATTTATTACTAATTCAATTTTATAAAATACAACATAAAATTTTTTCAAAAAAACAAAAAAACATTATTATATCTCAATTACTTAAACATCACTTAAAAATGACACTAAACTCTATTCTCAATAATTTATATACTAATGCTAATATTTCATACGAAAAAATTAACTACCTTTAAAAATATCTTTAAGATTTAAAAATTTACGCATAACTGAATAAATTGTGTTTGACAGAAACGTTTCACATTGTATGAAGAGCAATCAATACTTAAACACATTTCATAAAAATCCATCTTGTAAATCATCAATTAAAAAAAATAAAATAAAAAGAATATAAAAACTTTATCGTTATATATAATTAACATTTTAATTTAAATATTAGGAATTTTTTGTGGATTTATTCAAACAATTAGGTTGGTATTTTTTAAGAGAATGGAAACAATATTTAATAGCTCTATTTTTATTAATTTGTATCTCTATTTTACAATTATTTCCACCAAAACTAGTAGGATTACTAATAGATTCTATTGTAAAAAAAGAAATTAATAGTACACAAACGTTTTCTTGGACTATAAAAATTTTATTAATTGCAATAGTAGTTTATATTCTTCGATATATGTGGAGAATCTTTTTATTCGGAGCAGCTTATAGACTTGCTACCGAACTCAGGATAAAAATTTACGATTACATCAGTAAAAAAAATCAAACATTTTATTTAAAATATAAAACTGGAGATTTAATAACGCGAATTACTAGTGATGTAGATAAAGTAGTATTCGCAGCAGGAGAAGGAGTTTTGACACTTATTGATTCCTTAGTAATGGGATTATCTATTTTAACTACCATGATAATAAACATTAATTGGAAATTAACTATTTGTTCCCTACTTCCACTGCCTATTATGATTATAATAATAAATAAAATAGGTAAAAAAATACACTATAGTTTTCAAGAAGCTCAAACAGCATTTTCGCACTTAACTAACCATACACAAGAAAGTTTAAACAGTATTAATTTAATTAAATCATTCGGTCTAGAAGAATATCGAATAAAAAAATTTTTTAAAATTCTAAAATATTTAAGAAAAAGAAATACTAAAGTTGCAAGAATTGACGCTATGTTTGATCCAATTATACACCTATCTATTTCATTATCTAACTTACTAGCCATTTTTGTAGGGGGATGGTTATTTTGGAAAAAAATAATTAGTATAGGGCAATTAACTAGTTTCATAATGTATCTTGGATTAATGATTTGGCCAATGCTCGCTTTAGCATGGATGTTCAATATAGTAGAAAGAGGAAGCGTAGCATGGAAACGAATACAATCTATTCTCCATCAAAATAAATTAAAAGAAAAAAAATATGCAAATATTCCAATCTATTTAGAAGAATTAAATATTAATATAAAAAATTTTTACTATTACAAATGTACAACAAAAATCTTAAAAAATATTAATTTTTCACTTTATCCAGGTCAAACAATTGGAATTTGTGGACCAACTGGATCTGGAAAAAGTACTTTATTAAAACTAATTCAAAAACAATTTCCAATATCTAATGGAAAAATATTATACAATTCTATTCCAATTTCTCACTTCAACACACAAAAATGGAGAAAAAAAATATCCGTAATAGATCAAACTACCTTTTTATTTTCAGATACTATTTATAATAATATTTTGATAGGAAAAATGCACGCATCTCACCAAGAAATAGACCAAGTCATTCATCTTGCACAGTTACATGATGATATCATTAACTTTCCATATGGTTATAATACTCAAGTAGGAGAACGTGGAATGATGTTATCTGGTGGACAAAAACAACGAATTTCAATAGCTCGTGCTTTATTAACAAAATCAGAAATATTAATATTAGACAATGCTTTATCAGCAGTAGATGGAGATACAGAATCAAAAATATTAAAAAATTTTAATAGTTTTATAAAACAAAAACGTACAATAATTATTTGTACTCATCGATTATCTTCTTTAATTAATGCTAATAACATTATAGTTCTAAAAAATGGAACTATAATACAAAAGGGAAAACATAATGAATTAATTCAAGAACAAAAAAAATGGTATAACACCATGTACTTATATCAAAAAAATTTAGGAATTTAAAAAATTATGATAATAAAAATAAAATTTTATATAGTTAAAAATTTAGTACACTTTTGGCCTATATTAAAACGTTTAATGCATTATGGAATAAACTACAAAAAAAAAATGACGTTAGGATTTTCTTTTTTATTATTATCTTCTATATCTGAAGTATTGGGCCCTGTATTAATTAGTAACCTCATAAAAACTAGTTTAACTGCACATTATATATGTTATTCTATATTATTTAAAACAATAATAGCTTACATATTTTTACAAATCATATCAGCCCTATTTAATTACTTTCAAGACATTATTTTTAATAATATATCAATAAAAATCGTTGAAACGTTACGATTTAACTTGATGCTATCAATATTAACATTACCCATTAATCAATTTAACAAAAAACCCATCGGGCAATTTATTTCATGTATAACAAACGATACAGAAGTGATTAAAGAGCTATATGAAACTTTCGTGACCACATTATTACGTAGTATTATATTAATTAGTGTTACGCTTATAACTATGTTTAGTTTAGAATGGAGAATGGCTAGTATAGCAATAATTATTTTCCCATTAGTATCAATAATAACATTATTATATCAATATTATAGCAAACCAATTTTACAAAAGGCTAAAACGTATATTACAAAAATTTATAACACCTTTCATGAAGTAATTAATGGAATTAACGTAATACAGCAATTCGGATTAGAAAAAAAATTTAGAAAATCTATAGAAAACACTAGTAATCTACATTATCTAAATCGTATGAAAATGTTAAAATTAGATGGTTTTCTGCTGAGACCTTTACTTAATTTGTTCTCAGCTATAATATTGTGCGGATTAATTTTGCTATTTAGTTCATATCCCAAAGGATTTTTTGAAATTGGAACTTTATATGCTTTTATTACCTACTTAGGACGCCTTAATGAGCCATTAATTACTATTGCTTCTCAACAATCTATTTTACAGCAAGCTATTATAGCAGGAAAAAGAATATTTAACTTAATTGATTTCCCAAAACAAAAGAATGGAACAGATCTTGTAAACTTAAAAACAGGGGACATATATATTGAAAATTTAAATTTCCAATATGAAAGTAATAATAAAAATACATTAAATAATATTAATTTGCATATCTTTTCAAAGCAATTTATAGCACTAGTAGGACGTACAGGAAGCGGAAAAAGCACTCTTGCACAACTTTTAATGGGATATTATCCCATTAATCATGGAAATATTTATTTAGATAAACGAAATATAAACTCATTAAGTAACAATGTTCTACGTCATGGAATATCTATTGTTCAACAAGATCCGATTATATTAAATGATTCAATTTTTAAAAATATTGCTTTTGGAAAACATATTTCTGAATCAAAAATTTGGAATATTTTAGAACAAGTACATCTTACCAAATTAGTAAAATCGATGCCGCAAGGAATACACTCATGTCTAGGAGAAAATGGAAATAAAATATCTATAGGACAAAAACAACTATTATCTATTGCTAGAATTCTAGTATCTATTCCAAAAATATTAATACTAGATGAAGCTACGGCCAATGTAGATCTAGAAACCGAAAAAAAAATACAAACTATACTGGCTTCTATAAAACATTACACTACATTAATAGTAATTGCGCATAGATTATCAACAATAAAAAACGCGGATAAAATAATAGTTTTTAACCAAGGAAAAATTGTTGAAAAAGGATCACACGATTATTTAATAAATAAACAAAAATATTACTGGAAAATGTATAGAAATCAAAATTAAAAAAACAAACTATGAAATTTAATTCAATCAGAATCTCTGTTAGCAATAACATAGTACCTGTATTACTTAATATGGCTGCTACTTTCCAGTCCTGACCAGTTTTTTAAGACTACAGTACTAGGATACTAACAGAGAACTCTCTAAAACAATTATATATGAATTTTCATTAATAACAAACAATTTTTTTATAAAAAAATGAATATTTTGTCATGACTAACTAAAACTATTCTTTTCTAAAAATCTTTTTTATAAATATAATATATGTTAATATTATTAATTCTATTTAGATTAAAATTGTAATAATGAATTATCAAATTCTAGCTAATAAATGGAGACCTCAAAAATTTAATGATGTTATCGAACAAAAATATATCATTACTGCTATATGCAATGGATTAAAATTAGGACGCGTACATCATACATGGTTATTTTACGGTACTCGCGGAACTGGAAAAACTACGATTTCTAGATTACTAGCTAAAAGTTTAAGTTGCGAAACAGGAGTGACACACATCCCATGTAGAATATGTTCAAATTGTAAGGACATTGAAACAGGAAAATTCATTGACTTATTTGAAGTAGATGCAGCATCACGAACTAAAATAGAAGATATGAAAGAACTATTAAATAATGTTAATTACCTACCAACAAAAGGTAGATTTAAAATTTATTTGATAGATGAAATTCATATGTTATCAAAACATAGCTTTAATGCTCTCTTAAAAATAATTGAAGAACCACCAAAACATGTAAAATTTATTCTAGCAACAACTAATTTAGAAAAAGTACCAAAAACCATTTTATCGCGTTGTTTACATTTTCAATTAAAGTCTATTAGTACAATTGCCATTGTAAACCAAATTAAGTACATACTATCCAAAGAAAATATATTTTTTGAATATGAAGCAATAAAACTACTATCTGTAGAATCTAAAGGTAGTTTGAGAGATGCATTAAATTTAACAGAACAAGCAATTTCTATGGGAAATGAAAAAGTCTCAACTAAAATTGTACAAAATATGTTAGGAAGATTAGACAGTAATCAAATACTAAATATAACTTTAGCATTACTAAAAAAAGATTCTAAAAAAATATTGTCATCATTAGAGTATATTCATACAATTGACGTAAACTGGGAATGTATATTAGTAGAAATTCTTAAATTATTATATCAAATAGCTATATTTAAAGTGTTTCCACAAATAAGTAAAAGTTATTTATTTTGCGAAGACGAAATAGAAAATAAAAAAATATATTATATTTCAAAAAAATCTAAATACGTCGATATCCAATTATATTATCAAACTATATTAAAAGGCAGAAAAGAACTAAATATGGCCCCTAATTTGAACATTGGAGCAGAAATGATTTTATTACGCGCATTGAATCTTAATACTACTCCAATAAATATTGATATAATTTGAAACCAATAAAAGATTTTAAAATATTAATTAATATAATAATAATTATCTTTCCATTACAAAATTTTATATAAATATTAATTTTACTTTATAAAACTATTAAATATACAGCATATACTACATATAATAATATTAGTTGTTAACATTAAATATTCTTGATAGTTATATCATAATAGGAAATTAAAAAATGTTTTCTAAAAACGGACTAAATGGCTTAACAAAACAAGCAAAAGAAATACAAAAAAAAGTAGCACAGATACAAAAAGAAGTATCTACTATAGAAGTCACTGGAGAGTCTGGAGCAGGAATTGTAAAAGTAACATTAGTTGGTGCAAATAATTGTAAAAGAATAGAAATAGACTCAACACTCATAGTACAACATGAAAAAGATGTATTAGAAGATTTGATAGTAGCAGCTTTTAATGACGCAGTAAGACGCATATCAGAATTACAAAAACAAAAAATGTCTTCTATTTCGTCAGATATACCATTTTTAAACGAATTAAATATTACTTTTTAAAAATATACATTATATAAATTCATATTTTTATTATATCATAAATTACGATATAGAATTTCAAAGTAGGCTAAAACACCAAACTTATACGATTAACCCAAAGTTAAAATACCTTATTATTAGCAACAAAATGACTTTTTATTATAATTTCTATAACATACATATCTACTACAGTATTTAAACTTAACATAAGTTACATTAAAAAAATATTATTCGTACTTATCAAGAGATTTTTTATGAATGCAAACAAAAAAGAAATACATGAATTTCAATCAGAAACTAACAAAATACTACATTTAATGATTCATTCTCTATATTCTAATAAAGAAATATTTTTAAGAGAACTCATTTCTAATGCATCAGATGCTATTGATAAATTAAAATTTAAATCTATATCTTCACCAGAACTATACGAAAAAGACACAAAATTACATATTAGACTATACATGGATAAAAAAAATAATAGTCTAATAATTAGTGATAATGGAATAGGAATGACATATCAAGAAATAATTGATAATCTAGGAACGATAGCAAAATCTGGAACAAAGCTATTTTTAAAATCTTGTGAAAAATCTGTTCAAGAAAAAAATAATTTTATTGGACAATTTGGAGTAGGATTCTATTCAGCATTCATTGTATCTAAAAAAATAACAGTAAAAAGTAGATTTGGTGGTTTAAATGAAAGTGAAGGTGTATTATGGGAATCTGAAGGAAAAGGAAAATACGAAGTTAGCAAAATTAATAAAAAACACAGGGGAACAAAAATAACTTTATATTTAAAACCACAAGACACTTGTTTCTTAGAACTATGGAATATAAAAAACATTATCAATAAATATTCCAATCACATTTCTGTTCCAATAGAAATTAATGTATACGATGAAAAAACAAAAATTAGTAAATGGGAACAAATAAATCAAGCAAAAGCATTATGGACTTTAAAAAAATCTGACATAACAGATGAGGAATACAAAAATTTTTATAAACAACTTACTAACGATTCTGATGATCCAATTACATGGACTCATAACAAAGTAGAAGGTATTCAGGAATATACAATTTTACTATTTATTCCTTCAAAATCAGCTTGGGATATCTGGAATAAAGACAATAAACATGGTTTAAAACTATATGTAAAACGCATATACATTATGGATAATGCAGAACAATTTTTACCCAACTATTTACGATTTGTAAAAGGAATCATTGATTCAGACAATTTACCATTAAATGTTTCTCGAGAAATATTACAAAATCATACAATTATTTCAAAATTGAAAACAACACTAACAAAAAGAGTACTAAAACTACTACATGATCTTTCTAAAAATGTTGATTCTTATAAATTGTTTTGGTCCCAATTCGGTTTAATATTAAAAGAAGGTCCTGCTGAAGACCCTAAAAATCGCGAGATAATTGCTAATATTTTACGATTTCATTCCATGAAACAAAATTCTTCGGAAAATATGATTTCCTTGCAAAATTACATTGATAACATGAATAAAAAGCAAGAAAAGATTTATTTTATTACAGCAGATAGCTATTCTTCAGCTATAAATAGTCCTCACTTAGAATTTTTTAAACGAAAAAACATCGACGTATTATTACTTGTTGACAAAATTGATGAATGGATGATGAATTATTTAACTGAATTTGATGGAAAGTTATTTCAATCAATTAGTAAACACGATGAATCTATTGAAAAACTAAACGAAAATTCCGATGAATTGCAAAAAAATTTACATTCCAACATGGAATCTCTATTAGATAAAATAAGAAATATACTAAAAGATAAAATAAAAGATGTAAGATTCACTTATAAGTTAACACACACTCCTGCCATGGTTATTACAGATTCTCATGATATGACTACTCAAATGGCAAAACTTTTTTCTGCTGCAGGACAATCTGTTCCTAAAATAAAATATATTTTCGAAATCAATCCAAAACATGCATTAATTCAAAAAATCAATAAAGAACAAAACGAAGAAAAAATGAAAAACTGGATAAAAATATTATTTGATCAATCGCTTCTTGCGGAAAAAAATACTTTAGAAAACCCTAGTAAATTTATAACTAGAATAAATAATTTTTTAATAAATTGCAATTAATAACTAAAACAAAAATACACACTATATAAAATTTATTTATATTAATTATTAACAATAAAACAAATTTTTAAACTCTAAAGGCATAAAAATGCGTATTGTTTTACTTGGAGCACCAGGATCAGGCAAAGGAACACAAGCTACATTCATCGCAAAACGATATCGTATTCCAATCATATCAACTGGAGAAATACTAAGAAAATTGATACAAAATAACACTTTAATAAGCAAAAAAATTAAAAATACCATTCATAATGGAAAGTTAATTTCAGATAATATAGTCACACAATTAGTAAAAAACAATATTTCCCAAATAAATTGTGATTTAGGATTCGTGCTTGACGGGTTTCCACGAACCATATCTCAAGCACAAATAATTAAAAAAGAAAAAATACTTATTAATTACATCTTTGAATTAAAAATACCAAATGAAATGATTCTAAAACGCATTCAAAAAAGAAGAAATAACTCAATTTTAAAAACAACAGATAGTAATATAGAAGAAAAAAATCCACATCTCAAAAACAAAAACTATAAAAATGTAGTTCATAGATATGACGACAATGAATTGATTATTAATACAAGATTAGAAGAATATAAAAAATTTACAATACCTCTTATAAATTACTTTAATAATAACTCAATTATAAAAAAAATTAAATTTTATACTATAGATGGGACTAAAACTATATCGGAAATTAATGAAGAAATTAAAAATATTTTAGATTAATAATATTTTTTTATAAAAATAATTTATACATCTTACATAATACTTTCTTGCGCTCTATAGGATTTGAACCTATGACCTACGGCTTAGAAGGCCGTTGCTCTATCCAACTGAGCTAAGAGCGCAATTTTTACTAGAAATTACAACAAACGCAATTACTAATTTTTAGAAAAAAATTAATTATTAAAAAAATAAAATATGTTCATATTTAAATGTATACCTTATAATAATATTATATACCATTAATTTTATTAACAGAACACTTTTTTTTATTTCTAAAAAAAATAAGTAAAAAAACTAAATCGAGTTCATTTAATGTTTAAAAAAATTCTAAACGGACAAAAAATCTCCAATAAAATACAAAAAAAAATACAAAAAAAAGTAAATCAAAGAACAAAAGAAGGAAAAAGACCACCAGGACTAGCAGTAATATTAATAGGATACCATATGGCATCAAAAATTTATGTTGATAAAAAAAATATAGCTTGTAAAAAAGCAGGATTTTTTTCAAAAATATGGCACTTTTCTGAAAATGTTCAAGAAAATAAAATAATTAATCTAATAAAAATTTTAAATAACGACCCCAATATTGATGGAATTTTAGTACAATTACCTATCCCTAAACATATTAATATTAAAAATGTATTTAACAAAATTAATCCCAATAAAGATGTAGATGGATTTCATCCTTACAACATAGGTTGTTTATGCCAAAAAATTCCCCGATTACGCCCTTGTACTCCACTAGGGATAATTACAATGTTAAAATATTATAAAATTAATATAAAAGGTCTGCATGCTGTTATAATAGGAGCTTCTAATACAGTAGGTAGACCAATGAATTTAGAACTATTATTATCTGGTTGTACTACTACAATTACTCATAGATTTACAAAAAATCTTAAACACTTTGTTAAACAAGCAGACTTAATAGTCATTGCAATAGGACAAGAAAAGTTTCTACAAGGAAAATGGATTAAACCAGGAGCGATAATAATCGATGTAGGAATTAATAGACTTAGAAATGGCACAATAGTAGGAGATGTAGATTTCGAATCAGCTATTTTAAACGCATCATATATAACCCCTGTTCCAGGAGGAGTTGGACCTATGACTGTAGCAACATTACTGCAAAACACTTTAAAAGCTTGTATAGAATATAGTTCAATCTAAAATGTTAAATAAAAATCTGAAAACTTATACTACTTGTTATCAAAAAATTATTTTACTTTCCTCCAAAAAGTATTACATTTTGAATCTTCTACAACAACACCTAAACTTAATAAATGTCTTCTTATTTTATCCGATTTAATCCAGTTTTTTCTTTTTCGCGCCCCTTCTCGCTCTTTTATTAAAAAATTAATGTTATTTATTTCATCAGGACAAAATTGATTAATTTTTTTTAAAAAATCCTCAGGATCTTTTAATAAAATACCCAAAACACTACCTAACTCCCTCAATTCATTAGCTAACATTAAAATTTTATTATCATTGTTATGATAACTTAACTTTAAAACATTTATTTTGTGAGATATTTTGGATAATATAGATAAAGCACTAGGAGTATTAAAATCATTATCTAACGCCGCATGAAATTCTACTTTAAATAAATAATAATCTATATTACATGATATAGAAAAATCAATATTTCTTAAAGATAAATATAACTTTTGTAATAATCGATTGGATTTATTTAAATTTTTTTCGCAAAAATGCAAAGGATGACGATAATGCGTTGATAGTAGAAAAACACGAATACTCTCCGAGTCATATTGAGTTAAAAGATCTTTTAAAAGAAAAGCATTTCCTAAAGATTTAGACATTTTTTGATTTTTAGTAATAACTAATTCAGTGTGCATCCAATGACCTACGGAAAATTCTCTATTAATACAACTTGATTGCGCAAATTCATTTTCATGGTGAGGAAACAATAAATCCTTTCCTCCACCATGAATATCAATTCTATCTTTAAAAATAGATGTACTCATAGACGAACATTCAATATGCCATCCAGGACGTCCTATACCCCATGGAGAATTCCAAAAACACATTTCATTTTCTTTTACAATTTTCCATAAAACAAAATCTAGTGGATTACGCTTGTTCATATTCTTAGATATACGCGCTCCAACTTTTAATTTATTTATACATTGATGGGAAAGTAATCCATAACTTGGACATCTATCAATAGAAAATATTACATCGCCATTATGTGATATATATGCATAGTCATGCTTTAATAATTGTGAAATGAATTTAATAATAATATCTATATTCTCTGTAGCACGAGGTTCATAATCTGGACAAATAATATTTAAGTCTAAAAAATCTTTATTCATTTGATTAATCATACGATTAGATAAATCTAAAATAGTTTCATTATTTTTCATAGATTGAAAAATAATTTTATCATCAATATCTGTAATATTGCGTACATACTGCAAATCATAACCACAATAACGTAAATAACGTGACACTACATCAAAAAATACAAAAGTTCGACCGTGACCAACATGACAAAAATCATATGTAGTCACACCACATACGTACATACTAATTTTTTTATTTAAATTAAATTTTAACGTTTCATATTTCCGAGTAAAAGAGTTAAATATATTCAACATGATAATTATCTTTTAAAATGAAAAAATTACATTATGTATATATAATTAATGTTTATATTAAAACATCCATGCTATAATATTACGGATTTTAAAGTAATATGATAAAACAATTAAAAAACTAAAACATTATTAAAAAATAAAATATTATGCATTTTTTAAAAAATTATTGTATACACAAAAACCTATTCATCTATATTATTTAATATATAAAATTTATCATTTAATATTACATTAATGTAATGTTTTATAGCTATAAGAATAACTAAAATAGTTATAAACTAATTTTTCACTAATATATACATTATTTTTATCTTCAAAATAGTAACAATGCTAATAAAGTAATAAACTATAAATATAACTGTTTCTAAAAATAGAAATTGTCTACTATCTATTAGTAAAATAAAATATTACAAAATCTAAATATAGGAACGGATATGAAAAATAAACTTGAAAAAATGTTACAATTTCCTTGTTTATTTACTTATAAAGTAATTGGATTAGCTCAACCTGAACTGATCGATCAAATAGTAAAAGTAATTCAATGTAGATTGCCAGGTGATTATACTCCACAAATAAAATCTAGCAATAAAGGAAATTATCTATCTGTTTCTATTACAATTTTTGCTAGTAGTTTTGAACAAATAGAAAGCTTATATCATGAACTAAGTAATATTAACATAGTTCGAATGGTACTATAAATACAATTTTAAAACAATATGTTTCCATAAAATAAAAAATTTTATATTAAAAAAATAAAAAACCTGCATTTTTTGTAAATATTAAAATATGTAATGCAGCAATAAGCTGCATTACAAAATTTAAAATATCTATAAAAATCTTAACAAATATTATAAACTAATAACATTAGCCGCTGATGGCCCTTTTGCTCCTTCGGTAATTTCGAATTCAACACTTTGACCTTCTGATAAAGTTTTAAATCCGTTGCTCTGGATAGCTGAAAAATGAACGAAAACATCTTTGCTTCCATCTTCGGGAGTAATGAAACCAAACCCTTTAGATTCATTAAACCACTTCACATTACCTTTAATCTTAGACATCTATATTACCTTCAAATGAAAATATACACTAAACTTAAGTAACAAGCTAGTACAACGATGATTGATTATTTTTATTTTTAACTTTAATAAAACATTATTAGTACAAAAAATAAAAATATTAAACTAAAGTAAATAGATAAAGTATTATCTATTTCAGATAAATACTAATCTACTTTTTAATATTGTAATATTATACAATATAATACTATTTTATATTGATTTCAAAATTATATATAAAAAAAAATCCGAAACAATTCGGATTTTTTACAACCTGGCAATTTCCTACTCTCACACAGGGAATCCCTGTACTACCATCGGCGTTGAAATGTTTCACTTCTGAGTTCGACATGGTTTCAGGTGGTACCATAACACTATTTTTACCAGGTTGTTTAAAATATTTGAATATTGAATATATTGATATTTAAATAATCAAAATCGGATTACAAGAAAAAATTATATATTAAAAGATTATTTAAACATCTCTGGTGTTGTAAGATTAAGCCTCTCGGGTCATTAGTACTGGTTAGCTCAACATATTACTATGCTTACACACCCAGCCTATCAACGTCGTAATCTTCAACGTCCCTTCAGTCAACATTAACATGTTTCAGGGAAGACTAATCTTGGAGCAAGTTTCGTGCTTATATGCTTTCAGCACTTATCTTTTCCGCATGTAGCTACCGGGCAATGCCATTGGCATGACAACCCGAACACCAGAGATGCGTCCACTTCGGTCCTCTCGTACTAGAAGTAGATCTCCTCAATCTTCCTACGCCCACGGCAGATAGGGACCGAACTGTCTCACGACGTTCTAAACCCAGCTCGCGTACCACTTTAAATGGCGAACAGCCATACCCTTGGGACCTGCTTCAGCCCCAGGATGTGATGAGCCGACATCGAGGTGCCAAACACCGCCGTCGATATGAACTCTTGGGCGGTATCAGCCTGTTATCCCCGGAGTACCTTTTATTTGTTGAGCGATGGCCTTTCCATACAGAAACCACCGGATCACTAAGACCTGCTTTCGCATCTGCTTGCGTTATCACGCTCGCAGTTAAACTGGCTTATGCCTTTGCACTAACCTTACGATGTCCAACCGTAATTAGCCAATCTTTGTACTCCTCCGTTACTCTTTAGGAGGAGACCGCCCCAGTCAAACTACCCACCAGACACTGTCTCTATACCGGATGACGGTATTAGATTAGAAGATTAACTATTAAAGGGTGGTATTTCAAGGTCGACTCCACTTAAACTAGCGTCTAAAATTCATAGTCTCCCACCTATCCTACACATTAAAAATTAATATTCAGTATCAAGCTATAGTAAAGGTTCACGGGGTCTTTCCGTCTTGCCGCGGGTATACTGCATCTTCACAGCAATTTCAATTTCACTGAGTCTCGGGTGGAGACAGCCTGGCCATCATTACGCCATTCGTGCAGGTCGGAACTTACCCGACAAGGAATTTCGCTACCTTAGGACCGTTATAGTTACGGCCGCCGTTTACCGGGGCTTCAGTCTAGAGCTTTAGGTTTCCCTTTACTCCTTCGATTAACCTTCCGGCACCGGGCAGGCGTCACACCGTATACTTCCACTTTCGTGTTTGCACAGTGCTGTGTTTTTAATAAACAGTTGCAGCCAGCTATTATCTTAGACTGATTTCAGCTTATAAAAGTAAATTTTATACACCTAATATCAGTGTGCCTTCTCCCGAAGTTACGGCACTATTTTGCCTAGTTCCTTCACCCGAGTTCTCTCAAGCGCCTTAGTATGCTCTACTTAACCACCTGTGTCGGTTTTGGGTACGATTTAATATTATTTTATAGTTTAGAGGCTTTTCTTGGAAGCATGGTATCAGTTACTTCACTACAATATAGCAGTTCGTCATTACGCCTCAGATTAAAGAAAACCGGATTTGCCTAATTTTCATACCTACACGCTTAAGCCAGGACAACCGTCGCCTGGTTAACTTAACCTTCTTCGTCCCCCCTTCACAATAATACTAAGCACAGGAATATTAACCTGTTATCCATCGATTACGCCTTTCGGCCTCACCTTAGGGGTCGGCTTACCCTGCCTCGATTACCGTTGGACAGGAAACCTTGGTATTTCGGCGAATAGGTTTTTCACCTATTTTATCGTTACTCATGTCAGCATTCGCACTTCTGATACCTCCAATATACTTTACAGCATATCTTCATCGGCTTACAGAACGCTCCCCTACCCAATAAATATATAACTTTACTGCCGCAGCTTCGGTACATAATTTAGCCCCGTTACATCTTCCGCGCAGGCTGACTCGACCAGTGAGCTATTACGCTTTCTTTAAATGATGGCTGCTTCTAAGCCAACATCCTGGCTGTTTATGCCTTCCCACATCGTTTCCCACTTAACTATGATTTTGGGACCTTAGCTGGCGGTCTGGGTTGTTTCCCTTTCCACAACGAACGTTAGCACCCGCTGTGTGTCTCCCGTGATAACATTCTACGGTATTCGGAGTTTGCATCGGATTGGTAAGCCGGGATGGCCCCCTAACCGAAACAGTGCTCTACCCCCGAAGATGAATTCACGAGGCGCTACCTAAATAGCTTTCGGGGAGAACCAGCTATCTCCCGGTTTGATTGGCCTTTCACCCCTAACCATAAGTCATCCGCTGATTTTTCAACATCAGTCGGTTCGGTCCTCCAGTTAGTTTTACCTAACCTTCAACCTGCCCATGGCTAGATCACCGGGTTTCGGGTCTGTATCCTGAAACTAAAATCGCCTATTTAGGACTCGGTTTCCCTACGGCTCCCCTATTTAAATCGGTTAACCTTGCTACAGAATACAAGTCGCTGACCCATTATACAAAAGGTACGCAGTCACCTTTTAAAAAACAAGGCTCCTACTGCTTGTACGTATACGGTTTCAGGTTCTATTTCACTCCCCTAACCGGGGTTCTTTTCGCCTTTCCCTCACGGTACTAGTTCACTATCGGTCAGTCAGGAGTATTTAGCCTTAGAGGATGGTCCCCCTATATTCAGACAGGATTTCTCGTGTCCCGCCCTACTTCTCGAACTTATATAATAACAATTTTCGTATACAGGACTATCACCTTATATTGTATATTTTTCCAAATAATTCTACTAAGAGATATTATATAATTATGTTCTAGGCTTTTCCCTTTTCGCTCGCCACTACTTAGGGAATCTCATTTGATTTCTTTTCCTCGAGGTACTTAGATGTTTCAGTTCCCCCGGTTTGCTTTGTTAATCTATGAATTCAATTAACAATGACACTGTTTTAATAGTGTCGGGTTTCCCCATTCGGACATTACCGGCTGATAACGTGTCATATCAACTTACCGATACTTTTCGCAGATTAACACGTCCTTCTTCGCCTCTGACTGCCAAGGCATCCACCATATACGCTTTTATGCTTAACCTTACAACCCACAGATGTCTATTTTTATCGTTTAATATAAATTTTCTTGCGTCCGAATTTTTAAAGAGCTTAACTTACTATTTAATATAAAATATTTACAAACATCGTACAAATAAAATTAAGGATAACATATTAAAATTGTATAGTATACAAATAATTTTAATATTTTACAACTGTCCCCTAGGGGATTCGAACCCCTGTTACCGCCGTGAAAGGGCAGTGTCCTAATCCTCTAGACGAAGGAGACTCGTAATTGAAAAATAAAATATTAAACTAATATAATAATTTAAATTTTATGTTCTATGTATATCTATGTTACATAACGAAAAAAAAGAGTCAAGAGTTTTTTGCAAATTTTTAATTTTGATAAAATAATTTGTTAATAAAAAAGTATTTAGAACTAACATTTTCGTAATTGAAAAATAACTGAATCAATTTCTGGAAAAATACCATGCCACAAATAAAAAGAATATGCAGCCTGACTTACTAACATTCCTAACCCATCAGAAAACATAAGCGCACCGAAATTTATGCACCAAGATAAAAAGGGAGTATATATATTTTCGGAATAATTAATATCATAAAAATAAACTTTTTTATCCATTAAATGAACAATAGAATTCCAATAACTATTCATTTGTACATTTGAAGTAGCATTAATTATCAAATGAAATGAACTGTGTTTTATACTTTTATTTGAAATTGTAAAAATAGATCCAAACTTTTTGAAATCATTTACTAATTTTATTGCACGATTTATAGTTCTGTTTACAACAAAAACATTACAACCATAAGATAATAACGAAAAAATTACTCCACGAGCAGCACCTCCAGCACCTATTACTAAAATATTATCATTCTTTTTGATAAATTTTAAACGCTGTAAATCATATAAAATACCTTTGCCATCAGTATTATCCCCCAAAATTCTACCATTTGAAAATTTTTTTAAAGTATTAACTGATTTCGAAGATTCAGCATGATTAGTTAATTCATCTGACATCAAAAATGCTTCTTCTTTAAATGGAATAGTTACATTAGCTCCAATACCTTTAAACAAAAAAAAATGAGTTATAAATTCTCTAAATTTACCTAATGGAACTAATGTATGATCATAACTATGAAATACTCCGGTTTGTTTAGAAAATAACCAATGGATATAAGGCGATTTTGTGTTATTAATAGGATTTCCAAAAACTGAAAATTCACTCGAATGTTTTTTAAGCACGACGTATTAATTTCCCATTCATAAGATTTATAATTTTAGAAGGACGAATGTTATTACCTAATGTTCCGTAAAAAATTGGAAAATTTTTTCCGAATTGTTCTATAACTTCTTCATATGTTTTGCATGGTACTAAACCAGAGCGATTAGCACTAGTAGATATTATGGCTTTTCCAAACGTATTGCACAATTTTCGAATAGAAATATGCGAACTAATACGAACTGCTAAAAATTTAGATCTTCCAGTTAACCAACATGGTACGGAAGACCTTGCTGGTACTAAAAAAGTAATAGGTCCAGGCCAACTATTTGACATTATACTTTTATGATAAAAAGACAATTTATATTCAGAAATATATAATTGAATTTGACTATAACAAGACGCAACCAATATAAATCCTTTACTCCACTTTCTATTTTTTAATTGAAGTAATTTTTCTACTGCATCCTGATTATTTGGATCACATCCTAATCCGAAAACTGATTCTGTTGGATAAGCTATAACATCACCATTTTTTAATCTCTTTATACATTCTAATAATGACGAACTATTTACCATCATATTTTGTTTCAAAATTAATAAACCTATTACTAAAAATTTTAATAAAAAAATACATTTAAAACAATCCATACTATTTTAGAATTATTACTTTTAATTCAAAAAAAATTGTTTATAATACAAAGTAAGATTAAATTAAAATAAAAATATTTAAAATAATTATGTCTATTCTGAAAATTTTAAAATATCCAAATAATCGACTTCGAACGATTGCAAAACCAATTATAAAAATTAATCCATCAATTCAAAAAACTATTAACGACATGTTTGAAACGATGTATTTTAAAAATGGAATTGGACTCGCTGCTACTCAAGTAAATATTCCATTACAAATTATAGTAATTAGTAATATTACAAAATTAAAAAAACCACTAGTATTAATAAATCCTAAAATAATTAAAAAAAGTGGTAATACAAGTATAGAAGAAAAATGCTTATCTATCCCCAGTTACCAAGCCATAATACCTAGATCATCAGCCATTGTTGTAACTGCTTTAAATTACTTCGGAAAAAAAATTACAATAGAAGCAACTTCGCTTCTAGCTATTTGTATTCAACATGAAATAGATCATTTAGTCGGAAAATTACTCATAGACTACTTGTCTGATATTGAAAAAATTAAAATTCAAACACAAATTCTAAAAAATAATAAAAATTATGACTTTTAATAATACTTTCTTTTCTAAAAAAAAAATTAAAAATTGTTTTTTCAGGAACCTCAAACTTTTCGTCACAACATCTAAAACAATTAATTGATTATAAATATAAAATTGTTGGAGTAATTACACAACCAGATCGACCTTCCGGACGTGGTAAAAAAATAATTGAATCTCCAGTAAAACAAATAGCTAAAAAATATAACATCTCAGTTTTTCAGCCAGAAAATTTCAACGATTCTACGATACATGATCAATTATATAAACTTCATGCTAATTTAATGATAGTTGTTTCGTACGGTTTAATCATTCCAAAAAACATATTAAATATATTCTCAATAGGATGTATTAACATCCATGCTTCATTACTTCCTAGATGGAGAGGCGCAGCACCAATACAATCAGCAATTTTACATGGAGATTTAATAACTGGAATAACTATTATAAAAATGGATGAAGGAATTGATACTGGAAAAATATTATATTCAATATCCTGTAAAATAGAAAAATTTGACACCAGTCAAAGCTTACAAAATAAATTAAGTAAAATAGGATGTCAAGCGATATTACTTATACTACAAAAAATAGAACTAAGACAATATAATGCTATTATTCAAAGTAAATTAACAACTTATTCTTATAAAATAAAAAAGCAAGATGCACAATTAAATTGGCTTAAAGACGCAAAAATATTAGAACAATGTATAAGAGCTTTCAATCCATGGCCAATAAGTTTCTTTAAAATAAAAAAAGAACATATTAAAGTATGGCAAGCTAATGTTATTATACAAAAAAATATAAATCTATACTGCGCAGGAGAAATTATATTAATAAACAAAAATGGATTACAAATACAAACTAAAAAAAATATACTCAACATTACACGAATTCAACTCCCTGGAAAAAAAATAATAAATGCATATGATCTAAATAATTCTAAACACCATTGGTTTGCTCCTAATACACGATTAATTTAAATATAAAAAAAACTAAACATAAATTATCTTATAATTATATTAGAGCTAATAAAGAACTATTACCTCTAACTAATTAATATACTATAATTTTAAATTATAGTTTCATAATTAATATGCAAAATAATGAAAATAATAATATTACTAAAATACATTGCTAATATAACTATACTATTTATTAAAATTTAAACAAAAACTAGTAATTAATATGAAATTTTTATTAAAATTTGTATAAAAAACTCTCTAATTTTAATTAAAATTAGAGAGTTTTTTATACAAATTTATCTAGGACAAAATATATTAACATATCATATAAATATATTATACTATTGCATATATTCCAAACACACGATTATGGAATATTATTATTTACAATACAAACATATATAGATATCTAAACACATGCGCATTATATAATATCTTATTAATATTTATAAAATTAAATACTAATTTTTATTCATTCACAAACACAAACGGCATATCGCGCCGTTTGTCATTAAAAAATAAATAATTCTTGTTCCAATATACAATATCATGTGAAACATGCACTATTTTATTTTCTTGGATAATTCTACATTCTTTGTTAGTCTATTTATTAGTTGAATATATGCCATAGGTGCTTTATCACCTACACGATAACCACATTTTAATACTCTAGTATATCCCCCTGGCCTATTTAAAAAATGTGGACCTAAATCTAAAAATAACTTTGTAACTACATTATTATCTCGAATTTTAGAAAATACAAGGCGTCTATTAGCAATAGAATCAATTTTAGATCGAGTTATTAAAGGTTCTACTATACGTCGTAATTCTTTGGCTTTAGATACTGTTGTTTTTATTACTTCATGATTTAATAATGCACATACCATATTGTTTAGCATCAATCTTACATGAGTACTACTTCTATTAAATTTTCGACCAATTTTTCTATGTCTCATAAAAAATATAACCTTTAAATACAAAACCAAAAAATATCATTCCAATTAATCATCCAAGATACTTATAGGAGGCCAATTATCTAAACGCATTCCTAAAGATAAATTTCTCGCCGCTAATACATCTTTAATTTCAGTTAAAGATTTTTTTCCTAAATTAGGAGTTTTAAGCAATTCGACTTCTGTTTTTTGAACCAAATCTCCAATATAATGTATCAATTCTGCTTTTAAACAATTTGCAGATCTTACAGTTAATTCTAAGTCATCAACTGAACGAAGCAAAATTGGCTCAAATTCTGGTTTTTCCTCTTTAACTTCTGGTTCACGAATATCTCGCAAATCTACAAATGCTTCTAACTGATCTGATAAAATAGTAGCAGCTCTCCGAATAGCTTCTTCAGGATCAATAGTACCATTAGTCTTCATTTCTATTACTAGTTTATCTAAATCAGTCCTCTGTGCTACCCTAGCAGCTTCTACATTATATACAATACGTTCTATTGGGCTATAACATGCATCTACCAATAATTTTCCTATAGAATGTTCTCTATCTATTAAATTCATTCTAGAAGATGCAGTAACATATCCTCTACCTCTTTCTACTTTGATTCTCATAATAATTGATACATTTTCATATGTTAAATTACAAATAACATGTTCAGGATTTACAATTTCCACATCACTGCTATGATTAATATCAGATGCTTTTACTATACCTACACCAGACTTATTTAAAGTAAGTATCACTTGATCCTTTCCATACAATTTTACTGCTAATCCTTTTAAATTAAGTAAAATTTCAATAATATCTTCTTTAATCCCTTCCTTAGTGCTATATTCATGTAGTATTCCTTCAATTTCTACTTCTGTTACTGCACAACCAGGCATAGAAGACAATAAAATTCGACGCAAAGCATTTCCAAGCGTGTGACCAAAACCACGTTCTAGCGGTTCAAGAGTGATTTTAGCATGTGTTACACTAATATGTTCAATACCTACTAATCTCGGCTTTAGGAACTCATTCACAAAACTTTGCATTATTTCTCCTTATAGCCAAATTAATACTTTTATTTAGAATAAAGTTCAATAATTAAATGTTCATTAATTTCTGCAGATAAATCGGAACGCTCGGGTATTCGTTTAAATATACCCTCCATTTTAGACGCGTTAACTTCTATCCAAGATGGTTTTTCACGTTGTTCTACTAACTCTAAAGCTGCTCTTATGCGAGTTTGTTTTTGTGATTTTTCACGAATGCTAACAGAACAACCAGGATAAACTTGATAAGAAGGAATATTTACTATTTTTTTATTAACTAAAATTGATTTATGACATACTAATTGACGAGCTTCAGAACGCGTAGTTCCAAATCCCATTCTATAAACTACATTATCCAAACGACTTTCTAATAACACTAATAACTTTTCTCCCGTATTTCCTTTTAATCTTACAGAACGTTTATAGTAATTTCGAAACTGAGATTCTAAAACACCATATAAACGACGGACTTTTTGTTTTTCCCGTAATTGAATACCATAATCTGATAAACGAGATCTTTTAGAACCATGTTGACCTGGAAGTTGTTCTAATTTACATTTAGAATCAAGTGACCTCATTCCAGATTTTAAAAATAAATCCGTTCCTTCTCTACGAGATAACTTTAATTTTGGACCTAGATACTTTGCCATCTTTTATTTCCTAATTTAAAAAATAACTTATACTCGTCTCTTTTTAGGTGGGCGACAACCATTATGAGGAATAGGAGTAACATCAGTAATATTAGTAATACGAAAACCAGCAGAATTTAATGCTCTAATAGTTGATTCTCGACCAGGTCCTGGACCTTTTACAACTACTTCTAAGTTTTTAATACCATAATCCTTTACCATTTCTGAACAACGCTCAGCAGCTACTTGAGCTGCAAAAGGAGTAGATTTTCTAGATCCTCTAAATCCAGATCCTCCTGAAGTTGCCCACCCTAAAACATTTCCTTGTCGATCACTAATAGATACAATAGTATTATTGAAAGAAGCATGAATATGCGCTATACCATCTAATATTTGTTGCTTAATACGTTTTTTAACACGAACAAGATCTTTTGCTGCCATAATCGTCAACCTTAATATTATTTTTTAACTAATTTACGAGCACCTTTTCTAGTACGAGCATTAGTCTTTGTTCTTTGTCCTCGAACTGGAAGATTTTTTCGATGACGCAATCCGCGATAACAACCTAAGTCTACTAAACGTTTTATATTTAAATTCACTTCTCTACGCAAGTCACCTTCAACAATGAACTTAGATATTTCATTTCTTAATAGTTCTACTTGACTTTCAGTTAAATTCCGCGTTTTAATAGATTCAGATATGCCTGTTAAAGAACAAATTAATTTAGATCGCTTTTTTCCTATTCCATATATACTCATTAATGCAATAATAATATGCTTATTATCAGGAATATTAATACCTGCTATACGTGCCATCAAAACCTCCACAAATTCATCAATCAAACTAACACATTCTCATTAACAAAATAAAACTTTAAAAATTAAAAATAATATCCAAAAAATATACTCTATAACACATAAATTTTATAGGATGTTTATCCCTGACGTTGTTTATGCTTAGGATCTATACTGCAAATGATATAAACCACATTAGATCTACGAACAATTTTACAATTTCTGCATAACTTTCCTACTGAAGCACGAACTTTCATAATAAATACCTATCATGCAAATATTTACAACTCACTTTAAATATTTAAATTAGATTTTTTTAACACAGATTCATATTGAGTTGACATAATGTGTGTTTGTATTTGAGAAATAAAATCTATAATAACTACTACTACAATTAATAATGACGTACCACCAAAATAAAACGGAACATCCATAGATATACGCATAAATTCTGGTATAAGACAAATAAACATCATATAAATAGAGCCAATTAACGTTAACCTCAACATAACTTTATTAATATATTTAGCTGTTTGCATACCAGGTCTAATTCCAGAAATAAAAGCTCCGGATTTTTTTAAATGATCTGCTGTTTCACGAGAATTAAAAACTAATTTAGTATAAAAAAAACAAAAGAAAACAATAGTTACCATGTAAAAAAATATATATAATGGTTGAGTTGGTTGCAAATAAAAAGAAAGAGTTATTAACCATTTCCAATTGTAGCCTCCACCAAACCAAGATACTATAGAAATAGGAAATAATATAATACTAGACGTAAAAATAGCTGGAATAACACCTGCCATATTTAACTTTAAAGGAAGATGAGTGTTTTTTTCAGAATAAATTCGACGTTTTTGGTAATTTTTGGCATAATTAATATTAATTTTTCTATGACTCCTTTCAAAAAATACTACAAAAAATATCACTAAAAACACAATTAAGATTATTCCAAACAATAAAAAAAAATGTAAACTACCTTGTTGAACTTTGGCTAATGTATGCCCAATAGCAGACGGCAAACCAGAGACAATACCTGAAAATATTATTATTGAAATACCATTTCCAATACCTTTGTCAGTAATTAATTCTCCTAACCACATTAAAAACATTGTACCTGTTACTAAACTAATAACAGAAATACAATAAAAACACATATTAGGATTAATAACTAAATTGTTAACACCAGATATATTTGGTAAACTTATAGAAACTCCAATAGCTTGTAATCCAGCTAACATTAAAGTAGTATATTTTATATATACATTAATTTTTTGACGCCCTTCCTCTCCATTTTTTTTTATTTCTATAAATTTCGGATATACTAATGTAAGCATTTGTATAATAATAGAAGCCGATATAAAAGGCATAATACCTAATGCAAAAATTGAAGCTCTACTTAAAGATCCGCCTGAAAACATATTAAACATTTCTATAAGAGTGCCTTGATGATGTTGTAATAATTGTGATAAAACTGCAGTATCAATTCCAGGAATAGGAATAAATGATCCTATTCTAAAAATTATTAAAGAAATAAATACAAAAAAAATTCTTCTTTTCAATTCACTAAATTTAGTACCAACGATTGGAGATTTTCTTTTAAATATTTTTTCTGTCATAATACCTCTACTTATTATTTTTGAATTTTTCCACCAGAAAATTCAATCATATTGCGTACTCCTTGTGTAACATGTAATCCACGAATAGTTAATGGCGAAGTGACATTTCCAGATAAAATTATCTTAACAAATTTTACATGTTTGTTAATTACATTAAATTGTTTCAATAAATTCAAATCAATAACTTTATTAGAAAATCTTAATAATTCTGATAACCTAACTTCAATTTTATTTTTATTTTTTAAAGAAACAAATCCATACTTTGGAATACGCCTATATAAAGGAGTTTGACCTCCTTCAAACCCTCTATTTATTTTTCCTCCAGAACGAGATTTTTGACCCTTATGTCCTCTTCCTGCTGTTTTTCCCAATCCAGATCCAATTCCTCTACCCTTTCTTTTGCGCATTCTATAAGAACCGATTGCCGGAGATAAATTATTTAGATACATTCTAATTATTCCTATTTAGCAACAATTGAATTAATTTTTAACATATAAGATATTTTTTGAATCATTCCTCGAATAGAAGGTGTATCTTGAAGTTTTACTGTATGACCTATACGACGCAATCCCAATCCAATCAAAGTTGCTTTATGTTTTGGTAATCGTCCTATTGCACTTTTTATTTGAGTAACACTAATATATTTAATCATAATATTATACCAAAACATCTCTAATTGATTTATTACGTTTAGCTGCTATCATTTTTGGAGATTTCATTTTTTCTAAACAAGCTATAGTAGCTCGTACTACATTAATAGGATTAGTTGATCCATAAGTTTTTGCTAATACATCATAAATACCCGCCACCTCCAATACTGATCTCATAGCACCACCAGCAATAATCCCAGTTCCTTCTGATGCTGGTTTCATAAATATATTCGAACCAGTGTAAGATCCAACAATAGAATGATGTAATGTGTTTTTATTTAAAGCAACATTAATCATGTTTCGACGCGCTTTTTCCATAGCTTTTTGAATTGCAGCAGGAACTTCACGAGCCTTTCCATATCCAAATCCTACTCTTCCATTACCATTACCTACTACTGTTAAAGCTGTAAATGAAAAAATTCGACCACCTTTTACTGTTTTTGAAACACGATTTACTGATATTAACTTTTCTTTTAAATCTAAACTATTTTTTTTATCTGTATGCATTGCCATCATATTATTTTTCCTAAAATTCTAATCCTGCTTTTCTCGCAGCATCAGCTAAAGCCTTAACTCGACCATGATATTGAAAACCAGAACGATCAAAAGAAACATTCTTAATTCCACTTTTTAAAGCTCGTTTTGCAATAACATTACCAACAGCAACAGCAGCTTCCACATTTCCTGTATACTTAATTGACTGTGATATTTTTTTTTCCAAAGTAGAAGCAACTGCTAAAACTAAAGAACTCCTAGGAGAAATAATTTGAGCATAAATATGTCTAGAAGTACGATGAACAATCAAACGAATAGATTGTAATTCCTTAAATTTACACCGCATCTTAGTTGCCCTACGAATGCGAGCTTTTCTTTTATTAACTGGCAACATCATATTATTTCTTTTTAGCCTCTTTTATGCGAACAACTTCATCACTATAACGAATACCTTTACCTTTATATGGTTCTGGTACTCTATTGGACCGTATATCAGCTGCTACTTGACCTACCAATTGCTTATTAGCGCCCTTAACAATTATCTCTGATGGAGATAAACACTCTACAGTAATACCTTTTGGAACTAAATATTTTATTACATGAGAATAACCCAAAAACATATGCAAAACATTAGTACCTACTACAGAAATTCTATAACCTACACCTAATAATTGTAATTTTTTAAAAAACCCTATTGTTACACCCAAAATCATCGAATTAACCAATGATCTAGACGTTCCTGCTTGCGCCCAACCTTTAGAAGAATTAATCCTGCTCTTAAAAGTTAAACGATTACTAATACAAGTAACTAATACACTATTGTTAATAGTACAACTAAGAGTATTATTAGCTCTTTCAACAGTAATAGTATGTCCTACTAACGTAACAGAAACATCAAAAGGAACAACAATGGCTTTTTTTGCTACACGAGACATGTTCTTCTCCAATTAAGCTACATGACAAATAACTTCACCACCCAGACCAATTCGACGCGCTGATTTATCAGTCATCACCCCTTTTGAAGTAGAAATTATAGCTATACCAAGTCCGTCCATAACTTTTGGTAATCTATTTTTTCTATTATATATTCGTAAACTAGGAGAACTAATTCTCTTAACAGCTTCAATTACAGGTTTTCCATTGAAATATTTTAATATCAATTTTAATTGTAGCTTATTAACGCAATTTTTTATTGCATAATTTATAATATATCCTTCTTCTTTTAAAACCATACTAATAGCTACTTTTAATTTTGAAGAAGGCATAATCACTGATATTTTATTAGCTAATTGACTGTTACGAATTCTAGTCAACATATCTGCTATAGGATCTTGCATAGTCATACATGTTACTCCGAAAAAACATTAATAATTTTACCAGCTAGCTTTTTTCAATCCAGGAATTTCACCTTTCATAGCTGCTTCTCGTACCTTTATTCGACTTAATCCAAATTTTCTCAAAAAAGCATGCGGACGTCC
The DNA here is from genome assembly GCA_039830035.1 of Buchnera aphidicola (Meitanaphis flavogallis). NCBI lineage: Bacteria > Pseudomonadati > Pseudomonadota > Gammaproteobacteria > Enterobacterales > Erwiniaceae > Buchnera > Buchnera aphidicola. The sequence goes on from CP140038.1 coordinate 528,220, forward strand.
AGTTTGACGACAACGATTACGTTGACGAATAGGACTAGAATCCCGAGGAAATCCCTGTAACTTCAATACAGCATTCCAACGATTTTCCTTAGAAATAGTTATATCAGATATAATAGCTTTAAGACGGTTTCTTTTTACAAAAAACTTGTTAGCCAATTTAATACGTTTAACTTCACGTGCTTTCATTGATTGTTTAGCCATTGTTATAATTTTACCTCATTTACAAAATGGAAAATTAAAAGAAGATAATAACGCACGACCTTCTTTATTAGACATTGCAGTAGTAGTAATAGTAACATTGATACCTCTAATACGATCTATTTTATCGTAATCGATTTCAGGAAAAATTATTTGTTCACGAATTCCAATGCTGTAATTCCCTCTTCCATCAAAAGACTTTTCAGATAAACCTCGAAAATCACGAATTCTAGGTATTGCTATAACAATCAATCGTTCTAAAAAATCCCATTTCTTTTTTCCACGTAAAGTAACTTTACAACCAATAGGATATCCTTTACGAATTTTAAAACTAGAAACTGATTTACGTGCTTTAGTAACTAATGGTTTTTGACCAGATATTTTAGTTAAATCAGAAATAGCGTTTTCAAGATGCTTTTTATCTACTGATGCTAATCCTACTCCAATGTTCAAAGTGATTTTATCTATTTTAGGAACTTGCATAACAGAAGAATAATTGAACTCGCTCATCAACTTTTTTAATATTTCGGTTTGATAATAGTTACGTAAAAATGACACTAGAAATACTCCATTTTACTTAATAATAATATTATTTGATTTAAAAAACCTTACTTTTTTATTATTTTCTATCTTAAAACCAATACGATCTGATTTATTTGTAGTAGGATTTAAAATAGCTATGTTAGAAATATGAATACTAGCTTCTTTTGTTATAATTCCTCCTGTTATATTTTGATCTGGAATAGATTTTTGATGTTTTTTTACTAAATTAATTCCCTCTAAAATTACTCTCCTATTAGACAATAATTTTTTAACTATTCCCACTTTACCTTTTTCTTTTCCTGTTATTACTATAACTTTATCATTTTTTTTAATTTTTGCTGCCATAATAATAGATTCTCATTATAATACTTCTGGAGCTAGTGATATGATTTTCATAAACCTTTCATTTCTTAATTCCCTCGTGACAGGACCAAAAATTCTTGTACCCAAAGGCTGATCATTATTATTTAATATCACGCACGAATTAATATCAAATCTAATAATAGAACCATCAATCCTTTTTATACCTTTTTTCGTCCTAACTACAACAGCTTTATAAATTTCTCCTTTTTTCACCTTACCTCTAGGTATAGCTTCTTTAATAGCTACTTTAATAACGTCACCTATATTTGCATATCTACGACGTGAACCACCAAGAACTTTAATACACAACGCAACACGCGCGCCAGAATTATCAGCAACATCTAATATGCTCTGTTCTTGAATCATACAATACTTCTCCATATAATAATAACAAGATAAATATCTTGATCAATATACATATTAATTAGTTTATCAAAAATAAATCAAACATGAATAGCAAATATCTAAATACTACTCATGTTAATGTTACACAATATTTATCATCAAACTATAGATTTTTTAACAATACGTACTAACATCCACGATTTTGTTTTAGAAATAGGACGACATTCACGAATTTCTACTACATCTCCTAATGAACATTCATTTTTATCATCATGAATATGTAACTTAGTTGTACGTTTAATAAATTTTTTATATAACGGATGTTTAATGACACGTTCAACAGAAACCACCGAAGATTTCTGCATTTTATTACTAATCACGCAACCTAATAACGTCCGAATCTTTTTACTCACTGTAATTTTCCTTTCTAGTTAACAAAAAATTAATTCTAGCAATATTACGACGCGCTAGTCGCAGTAAATGTAATTTTTGTAGTTTTTTAGAAGAAAATTGTAAACGAAGACTAAATTGTTCTTTCAACAAACTGACTAATTCAATATTCAATTCTTGTACAGTTTTTTTTTTGCATTATTTAAAATCATAATATTATACTCTTAGTTACAAACACAGTTTTTATAGGTAATTTTGACGAAGCTAATCTAAAAGCTTCTCTAGAAATTTCTTCAGATACACCACCAATTTCATATAAAATTTTTCCTGGTTGCACTAAAGCGACCCAATATTCTACATTACCTTTTCCTTTACCCATCCTTACTTCCAAAGGTTTTTGAGTAATTGGTTTGTCCGGAAAAATACGAATCCAAATTTTTCCTTGTCTCTTAATAGACCGAGAAATTGCCCTCCTAGCTGATTCAATCTGACTTGCTTTTAATCGTCCTCTACTAATAGCTTTCAAACCATAAGATCCAAAACTAATGTCTGTACCAACAGCAAGACCTCGATTACGACCTTTATGCATTTTTCGAAATTTTGTTCTTTTGGGTTGCAACATTAGAATTTATCCTTATTTTTTATATTTTTTTTGATGTTTTCTAAATTTAGTAGGAGGTTTTTCTAACTTTGGTACAGATGCAATACCACCTAAAATTTCACCTTTAAATATCCATACTTTTACACCAATTACTCCATAAGTAGTATAAGCTTCAGATAAACTATAATCAATATCAGCCCTCAAAGTATGTAAAGGAACCCTACCCTCTCTATACCACTCTCTTCGTGCTATTTCAACTCCACCCAAACGTCCACTGATTTCTATTTTAATGCCTTTAGCTCCTTGTCTCATTGTATTTTGTACAGCACGTTTCATAGCACGTCGAAACATTATTCTACGTTCTAATTGAGAAGTAATATTATCTGCTACTAATTTTGCATCTAATTCTGGCTGTCGAACTTCAGAAATATTGATTTGAGCGGTAACGCCTGTAATTTGTGTAATCGCTAATCTTAATTTCTCTACATCTTCACCTTTTTTTCCTATCACAATACCAGGACGTGCACTATATATTGTTATTCTAATACTTTTTGAAGGGCGTTCAATAACAATACGAGAAATTGAAGCTTTAAATAACTTAGTTTTTAAAAACTCACGTACTCTAAAATCACTATTTAAAATTTCTGCGAAGTTTTTAGTACTAGAAAACCATACAGAATTCCAGTGTCTAATTATTCCTAATCTCATGCCATTAGGATGTACTTTTTGTCCCATTAACTAGTTCTCCAAACTATTATAAACGATCAGAAACAACTAAAGTGATATGACTTGTACGCTTCAAAATCCGATCTGCGCGACCCTTAGCACGTGGCATCATTCTTTTCATAGTTGGGCCTTCATCGACAAAAATTTTTGTTATAATTAAATTATTTACATCCCTATCATTATTATGTTCTGCATTAGCTATAGCAGATTGCAATACTTTTTTAACTAATATTGATGCTTTTTTATTATTAAAATGTAAAATATTTAAAGCGTGCATAACCTTTTTTCCTCTAATCAAATTAGCTACCAATCGTACTTTTTGAGCAGAAGATCGAGCTTGACGATGCTTAGCAATTATTTCCATATTACACATTTCCTTTAACGTTTTTGAACTTTCTTATCAGAAACATGACCACGATACATACGAGTAGCAGAAAATTCACCTAATTTATGTCCAACCATGTCTTCAGTAATAAATATTGGAATATGTTGACGACCATTATGAACTGATATCGTTAAACCGATCATATTAGGAAAAACAGTTGAACGACGAGACCAAGTTCGTATCAGTTTTTTATCATGATTCTTAACAGCTTTTTCTACTTTTTTAAGTAACGATGCATCAATAAAAGGACCTTTTTTAAGAGAACGTGGCATTTATTTTTCCTCCTTAAATTATTTATTACGCCTTCTTACAATAAATCGATCAGTACGTTTATTTCTTCTAGTTTTTTTACCTTTAGTTTGCAACCCCCATGGACTAACTGGATGTTTTCCAAAGTTCCTCCCTTCCCCACCTCCATGAGGATGATCAACTGGATTCATTGCTGTTCCTCTAACAGTAGGACGAATTCCACGCCAACGCGAAGAACCAGCTTTACCTAAAATTACTAACATGTGTTCTTCATTTCCTACTTCACCAATAGTAGCTCTACATCTTGATTCTAATCTTCTTATTTCTCCAGATCGTAAACGTAAAGTTACGTATTTTTCTTCTTTTGAAATCAATTGAACACTAGATCCTGCAGATCTAGCTATTTGTGCTCCTTTTCCAGGTTTTATTTCTACATTATGAATTGTTGTTCCAACAGGAATATTTTTCATAGGCAAAACATTTCCTGATTTTATGTCAGATAATTCTCCTGAAATTATCTTATCACCTATTTTTAAACCCTTTGGAGATAAAATATATTTTCTTTCTCCATCCTTATATAAAACCAAAGCAATATTTGCAGATCGATTTGGATCATATTCTAATCGTTCAACAATAGCAGGAACATTGTCTTTATTTCTTTTAAAATCAATAATTCTATAAGATCTTTTATGACCTCCTCCTATATGACGAGTAGTAATACGACCATGATTATTTCGACCTCCACTTTTACTGTTTTTCTCCACTAAAGGAGCATAAGGCTTTCCTTTATATAAATTATAATTAACTAATTTTACAACATGACGGCGACCTGGAGATGTTGGTTTACATTTAATAATAGCCATATTTTTCTCCTTCAATACACATTTATTCTATATGTCCCATAAAATTAATATCTTGTCCCTTTTTTAAAGAAATATAAACTTTTTTCCAACTACGCAAATAACTAGTACGACCATTCTTTTGTTTTTTTTTACCTTGCACGATTAATGTATTAATACATTTTACCTGTACTTTAAATAAATTTTGTATAGCTTGTTTAATTTCTATTTTTGTTGTACGCATAGGAACTTTTGCTACTACAGTATTAAATTTTTCTGCAGAAATAGAAGATTTTTCAGAAATATGCGGAAAAAAAAAGATTTTTAACAATTTTTTTTCATTAATCATAGTAGTGATTTTTCCACTTGTTTAATAGCTTTAGAAGTAATAATGACATTTTTAAACATAATTAAACTTACCGGATCAATAGAACTAATAGTCTTAATATTTACTTTATATAAATTTCGTGAAGCTAAAAATATATTTTTATCCCTAACTATCTTTATAATCAAAACATCAGATATCTTTATAGACTTTAATTTAGTAACTAAAAATCGAGTTTTAGGCATATCTATAGAAAAATTTTCGAAAATAAACAACCGATTTTTTCTAATTAACTCTGAGAAAATACTTCTTAAAGCACCGCGATACATCTTTTTATTAACTTTTTGACAGAAATTTCTAGATTTAGCCGCAAAAGTTACACCACCAGATCTCCATATAGGGCTTCTCAGAGAACCAGCCCTTGCGCGTCCCGTTCCCTTTTGACGCCATGGTTTTTTTCCTGATCCAGATACTTCAGAACGACTCTTTTGTGATTTAGTTCCTTGCCGAGTACTAGAAGAATAAGAAGTAACAACTTGATGTACTAATGCTTCATTAAAACTACAGTTAAAAACCATATCAGATACATTAATAACACTTCCTTTATCTTTGAGCACTAATTCCACTATTTTTTACTCCTTTCACCTTAACTGCTGGTTTAACAATAAGGTCACTTCCTTTAGCACCAGGAACTGATCCTTTTACCAGAAGTAAATTACGATTTAAATCAATTCTAACTATATCTAAATTTTGTATAGTCACCCGATGATTACCTAATCTACCTGCCATATTTTTACCTTTAAAGACTCTACCAGGCGTTTGATTTTGTCCAATAGAACCAGGAGCTCGATGAGATAAAGAGTTTCCATGACTTGCATCTTGAGTCCGAAAATGCCATCGCTTAACTGTACCACAAAATCCTTTTCCTTTAGATCTTCCAACTACATCTACTTTTTTCAAATTCAAAAATAAATTTAAATTTAAACTTTGTCCTATTTTAAAATCCAACGCATTCTCGGTAATACGAAATTCCCATAAACCACGACCAATTTGCATTCCAGATCTAGAAAAATGACCTATTTCTGATTTTAAAAATTTTTTACTTTTTTTCACTCCAGTAGTAACTTGAACAGCATTATATTGATCAATATCTATGGTTTTCATTTGAACAATACGATTTTCTTGAATTTCAATAACAGTAACTGAAATTAAAATACCTTCTTTTGTAAAGATACTAGTCATTCCTACTTTTTTACCAATGAGACCAATCATGTGTTCTTCAATTCCTTTAATAATTTATTTGTGTAATTAACCCAAGCTAATTTGTACATCTACACCAGCAGCAAGGTCTAATCTCATCAAAGCATCAACTGTTTTTTCAGTAGGTTCAACAATATCAATGAGTCGTTTGTGTGTTCGAATTTCATATTGATCACGAGCATCTTTATTTACATGCGGAGAAATAAGTACAGTAAATCGTTCTTTGTGTGTTGGAAGAGGAATAGGTCCACGAACTTGTGCTCCAGTCCTTTTAGCCGTTTCAACAATTTCTGAAGTTGACTGATCTATTAACCTATGATCAAAAGCTTTAAGACGAATGCGTATTCTTTGGTTCTGCTGCATAAGACCAGAACTCCCATAATATAAAATTACAAAAAATTCTTCTTTTCAATTTCGAAAAGAATATGTTAATATTAAGTTATTAATACATAAAAAAGAACATATTTAAAAAATTTTAATAAAAATTACTGAAATATCATAAATAATTAAATAAATATTGAACTATTGAAAGATATAATACTCAGAAATATAAATAAACTATAGAATACACTTAACACTATAATTTATATACATAATTTAATCTATAATTCTAATATTAAAAAATTTTTGTATATGAAAACATTTTTATTTAAATTATTATAAAGCATGAAATAAGAAAATTCATTATTTTTTTGCAATTTATCTTACAAATATACTTTTATTAGACAACAACATAAAAAATTAAATTTTGAAATCAATATAAAATAAAAAAATCAAGAAAAGAGCAAAATTATGATTTCTTTTCTTGACTTAATTCCTATGATGCACGAAATATATTTTAAGTTAATTAATGACTTTAACTACAATTCCAGCACCTACAGTTTTTCCACCTTCCCGGATAGCAAAACGCAATCCATCCGCCATCGCAATAGGATGAATTAGAGTAATAACCATTTTAATATTATCTCCAGGCATAACCATTTCTATTCCTTCCGGAAGTTCAATGTAACCAGTAACATCTGTAGTACGAAAATAAAATTGAGGTCTATATCCTTTAAAAAATGGTGTATGACGCCCTCCTTCTTCTTTAGACAATACATATACTTCAGACTCAAATTTTATGTGAGGAGTAATTGTTCCTGGCTTGGATAATACTTGACCTCTTTCAATATCATCACGCTTAGTACCTCGCAATAGAACCCCAACATTCTCTCCCGCTCTACCCTCATCTAATAATTTCCTAAACATTTCTACACCAGTACATATGGTTTTAACAGTGGGTTTAATCCCTACAATTTCTACTTCTTCTCCTACTTTTATTATTCCTCGTTCTACACGACCAGTGACTACTGTTCCACGACCTGATATAGAAAAAACATCCTCTATAGGAAGTAAAAAAGGTTGATCAATAGATCTTTTAGGATCAGGAATATATGTATCCAATATATTTGCTAAATCAATTATTTTATTTTCCCACGCAACATTTCCTTCTAACGCTTTTAAAGCAGAACCTCGTATAATTGGAGTTTTTTCTCCAGGAAAATCATATTGAGTTAATAAATCACGAACTTCCATTTCAACTAATTCAAGTAGTTCTTCATCATCTACTATATCGCATTTATTTAAAAAAACAACAATATAAGGTACTCCCACCTGTCTACCTAATAAAATATGCTCACGAGTTTGAGGCATAGGACCATCTGTAGCAGCTACCACTAAAATTGCACCATCCATTTGAGCTGCCCCAGTAATCATATTTTTTATGTAATCAGCATGACCAGGACAGTCTACATGAGCATAATGTCTCACATTAGTATCGTACTCTACATGGGAAGTATTAATAGTAATTCCCCTTTCTTTTTCTTCTGGAGCGTTGTCTATTTGATCAAAAGCTCGTGCAGATCCTCCATATTTTTTCGCTAAAACAGTAGTAATAGCTGCTGTTAAAGTAGTTTTACCATGATCTACATGACCAATAGTACCTACATTTATATGAGGTTTTAAACGTTTAAATTTTTCTTTAGACACAACTATTTCCCTTTTTTTAAAAAATTTAATATAAAAAAATCAAAACTATCTATTTTCTCTTGCTTCAATAATAAAAGTTGCTATATTACTTGGAGATTCTGAATACTTTAAAAATTCCATAGAATATGAAGCTCTACCTTGTGTTTGTGAACGCAAATCAGTTGCATAACCAAACATTTCAGAAAGTGGTACTTGAGCAGAAATTGTTTTTCCCACCAACAAATCTTGCATACCTTCAATTACACCTCTTCTTCTATTTAAATCACCAATTACATCACCCATATATTCTTCTGGTGTTTCTATTTCAACTTTCATAATTGGTTCAAGTAATGTTGGCTTTGCATTTTTGAAAGCACTCTTAAATGCTAATGATGCAGCTAATTTAAATGCAATTTCAGAAGAATCAACGTCATGGTAAGAACCAAAATGCAACCGAACTCCAATGTTTAACACAGGATAACCAGCCAAAGGCCCACTATGTAATTGTTCTTGTATTCCTTTATCAATGGCAGAAATATATTCTCCTGGAATCACGCCTCCTTTAATGTCATTTATAAACTTATAATTTCCTTCACCAGATTTTAACGGAAACAAATCAATTACAACATGACCGTATTGACCTCTTCCTCCGGATTGTTTTATATACTTACCTTCAATATCATTTACATTATTTCTAATAGTTTCACGATAAGCAACCTGAGGATTACCTATATTTGCGCTAACACTAAATTCTCTTTTCATTCTCTCAATAATTATTTCTAAATGTAATTCACCCATACCAGAAATAATTGTTTGATTTGATTCTTTATCAGTCCATACTCTAAAAGAAGGATCTTCTTTAGCTAATCTACTTAAAGATGAACCCATTTTTTCTTGATCTGCTTTAGTTTTAGGCTCAACTGCAATAGAAATCACTGGATCAGGAAAATCCATTTGTTCTAATACAATGATATGATTAGGATCACATAAAGTATCACCAGTAGTTACACTTCTTAAACCAATCGCAGCAGCTATATCACCAGCTCTAACTTCTTTTATCTCTTCTCTCTTATTTGCATGCATTTGCACAATACGCCCAAAACGTTCTTTTTGACCTTTCACAGAATTAACAACAGTATCTCCAGAATTAACTACACCAGAATATACTCTAAAAAAAGTTAAATTCCCTACAAATGGATCTGTAGCAATCTTAAAAGCTAATGCAGAAAAAGGATCTTGATCATTTGAATAACGTACTGTCAAACCATTTTTTGTATTTTTTGAAACACCTTTAATAGAAGCAATATCACTCGGTGACGGCAAAAATTCAACTATGGCATCTAATAACGCCTGAACACCTTTGTTTTTAAAAGCAGATCCGCAAGTAACAAGAATTATTTCATTATTTAATGCTCGTTTACGAAGAGCAGTTTTAATTTCTTTTTCAGATATTGTTTCTCCTGATAAATATTTTTCCATTAAACATTCATCATTTTCTACTGCGCTTTCAATAAGGTTCTGATTCCATTTTTCAGACAACTTTTTTAAATACACTGGAATTTCTTCATAAGTGAATGTAGTTCCTTGATCCAAATTATTCCAATGAATTGCTTTCATTTTTATCAAATCAACAATTCCAACAAAACTATCTTCGGATCCAATAGGCAATTGAATAGGAATAGGATCAGCTCCAAGTCTTTTTTTTATTTGTTTAATTACATTAAAAAAATTTGCTCCCATGCGATCCATTTTATTTACAAAAGCAATCCTGGGAACATTATACTTATTTGCTTGCCTCCATACTGTTTCTGACTGAGGTTGTACTCCACCTACAGCACAATAAATCATAACCACACCATCTAATACTCGCATAGACCTTTCAACTTCTATAGTAAAATCTACGTGACCAGGAGTATCGATAATGTTAATCCTGTGCGGGGAGAATTGTTTAGCCATTCCAGACCAAAAAGTAGTAGTTGCAGCTGAAGTTATAGTAATACCTCTTTCCTGTTCTTGTTCCATCCAATCCATAGTTGCTGCGCCATCATGTACCTCACCAATCTTATGATTAATTCCTGTATAAAATAAAATCCGCTCAGTAGTAGTTGTTTTACCTGCATCTATATGAGCACTAATTCCTATATTTCTATATTGTATTATTGGTGTAGTACGTCCCATTATATTCCTCTAATTTTAAATTTTTATATAATATAATTTCATATAAAAACTAAAATTAATTATAAATTAATTAAAATTCATACATACTTTATCAATTTACCAACGATAATGCGCAAAAGCTTTATTTGCTTCTGCCATGCGATGAACCTCTTCACGTTTTTTTACAGCAGCTCCTTTATTTTCTACTGCATCTAATAATTCACTCGCCAATCTCAAAGACATAGATTTATCAGTACGCTTTCTAGCAGCATTAACTATCCATCTCATAGCTAAAGTATGTCTCCGAATTAAACGTACTTCTACTGGAACTTGATAAGTTGAACCTCCTACACGACGCGATTTAACTTCAACAGTAGGTCGAACGTTATCTAAAGCTAAATCAAATGATTCTAACTCTTTTTTCTTAGTTTGTTTAGATAAAATTTGTAACGCGTCATATACTATTTCTTCAGCAATAGATTTTTTTCCATTTACCATGATTATATTAATAAGTTTTGCAATAATTTCAGAAGAAAATTTCGGATCTGACAAAATTTTACGATGTCCAATAACACGACGTCTTGACATAATATTCTCCAATTAATATTAATTGAAAATATATTTTACTACACTTTTCAAATATTATTAAAAATTTAAATAATAAATTTTCTAAAACATTCTACGATTTTTGTTTTTTTACTCCATACTTAGAACGACTCTTTTTTCTATCTTTTACACCAGAACAATCTAATGCTCCTCTTACTACATGATAACGAACTCCAGGTAAATCTTTTACTCGACCACCTCTAATTAAAATAACTGAATGTTCTTGTAAATTATGACCTTCACCTCCAATATACGACGTTACTTCAAAACCATTAGTTAAACGAACTCTGCAAACTTTTCGTAACGCAGAATTAGGTTTTTTAGGAGTAGTAGTATATACTCTAATACATACTCCTCTTTTTTGAGGGCATTTACTCAAAGCTGGAACATTACTTTTTGTTATTTTATGTAAACGGGGTTTATTTACTAATTGGTTAACTGTAGCCATAGCAATCCTGATTGTCTTATATTAAAACACTTATATAAATACATTCTATGTAATGTAACATAAACAAGTTTTTATTTCAGTAAGAAGAATTTAAAAAACTTAATTTTACCAAGACATTTGTTTTTTATGCTTAACTGTTAAAAGTACAAATTGCAGATAATCTACGATATTGACTTTACTGGAAATTTTTTCTTGAATACCACGAGCATAAACATCTTGTTTGATAACATATAATTTTATTGGAATAGACAACAATTCTTTAAGAAAAATATTTTTATCTATTGCAATTATCACACTATCTTGTAATGCAATTACATCATCATTAGACCTCAATAAATCTATCAATAATATCATATTAATTTCAAAAGGAGAACGCATTAAGATATGTAACATATTTATTCCTCAAAAATTAATAATTAAATCGCACTTTTCCAATTTTTTACGTATACAAGTTCTACTTATAATATAAATATCTAAAAAAAAATCGTATTCATGAAATAATCCTCTTTCAATCAAAGATTCTTTACAATAATATAATTGATTAATTCCAAAGAAAGGTAAAATTCCAAATGAAGAAACATAATTATGTAATAAAATATGTTCAGGACTTTGATTTTTCATTAATTGAAATACACCATCTCCTATAAAAAAAATAGAAACATTAGGATTAATCATAGAAATAGATAAAACAGAATCTAATCCTTCCTTACTTAAACTAGTACCATAAGGTACGTGAGAAAACACAAAAGCTATATTTTTCATAAAATTGATCACTAAAACTGTATTACTCGATCACTCTTCTCTATATATCTTGCAAGCTCACTTAATCCAGTAAAAAAAAATGATGATTGTACATCATCAATATTTTTAAAAAATTGATTTTGTGCGCTTTTTTTTAAAACACCTCTTCTAGATGCAGCACTGATACATACATTTAACTTTACAGAATATTTATGGTGTAAATTTACCCATTTTTCAACCAAATTACATTCCTCAGAAGACAAAGAAATATATTTATTAGCATTTGATGTTCCATCACAATGAAAAAAAATACTTAATAATTTGTTTTTACTACTGGTAACAGCGCAAGCAAATAAAAAAGCAGTACTAGAATTTTGAGTTCCATAAGGGGGACCCATAACTAAAAGTGTATAGTTCATTGCTATTTTTTATGTTATGTACTTTAAAAGTACGATATTTATCGTAATTAAAAAAATTACAGTTTAATTACAAATTAGACTTAATATTAATTAATTTTATATCAAATATTAAGGTAGAATTACCCGGTATGCCAGGAACTCCATCTTCTCCATACGCTAATGATGGAGGAATAACTAATTTTATTTTTCCACCTTTTTTTATATATTGTAATCCCTCTTTCCATCCCAAAATTACATTGTTTAGAGCAAATGATAAAGGTTTACCTCGCTTATAAGAATTATCGAATTCACGTCCATCAATTAATGATCCGATATAATGTACAGTAACAATATCATTTTCACGTGGATGTAATCCTATTCCTTTTTCTTTTACGAAAAAAACCAAACCTGTCTTAGAACATTTCATGTTACTATGCATTAAAAGTTTTTTAATATATTCTTTTCCTTTAATAGCATTAATTTTTTTCTCTTTAATTTTTGCATTTTCTTCTAAACGTAATAGTTTTTTCTCTAATTGATTAAGTATTTGAGACACTGAACTAGCAGATAATTTAGATTTTAAAAAAACTGAATCGCTAATTCCCGATAATAGAACTTCTTTATTCAAACGCACTCCTAATTTATTTTGATCTACAAAAAAATGATTTATATAATTTCCTAATGATACGCCTAATGCATAAGACGATTGATCATTATCATTTTTAAAATGCTTATCAAGAAATGTTATATTTGACTGAGACGAAATTAAAGAAGGATATATCATTTTTGAAAAAACTATAGAGGAAAAGAAAAAAATTATTATTACTAACATTCCTCTGAATAAAAATAAAAACATTGTCTCTCCAAACAAAAAATGAAATATTATTTTGAAAATCATCAACTATCATTCAACGTATTCAGTAATATCAAAATAATATAAAAAATTTATAATTATGTAATATATATTTTTAAAAAAGATAATAATAAATACTACAAATTAATATCATGTATTAAACTTTTAAAAACATACCATAAAATAATATTTTAATAAAACGTAATTATTGAAAAAATTTTTTAAAAAATTTAAAATTAAATAAATTTAATATATATAATCACAACTAACAAAATCATAAAAAACATATAAAAAATCTAAATTTCAATAAAAAAATTTACAATGCCATAAATTACTAATATAAGATATTCCAAAAAGTTCTATATATAACTAAACATCAACTAATCCTAAAAAACTAAACATTTTTAATAAATTTAACTATACTGGATACAAATTAAAAAAATTTATATTTAACTATCATTATTACCTTAATAGTTTTTTATCAATACACACATCTTTTAAAATATTATTTAATAAAAAAATTGCTAAGTGTCAAAAAAATCAATATTGAAAATTATAAAATAATATGTACATACTATTATATTTAAAACATATCTAACATATTGTAAAACTTTTTCTCTATCATTAAATAATGATAATTCAAAAATAAACTTTACATTAAAAAATATCTAAAATATCACTTAAAATCATCGAATAGTTATAATAATCGTCATTTGTTTTCTTACTTCATGAAAATTTATATATATGGCTTAATATAAATATAATAATGTTTTATGTTATACAAAAAATTTATGAATGAATTTTATATCATATGGGAAGTTAAAGTAATGGAAAAAAAAAATGTTTTTGGATTAACTTGCATTAGTTTTTGCTCTTATGCTTTAACAGGAGCGCTAATCATTGTCACTGGTATAATTTTGGGAAATGTGTCTGAATATTTCAAAGTATCTATAACTAGTATGAGCAATACTTTCACTTTTCTTAATGCCGGAGTTTTAATTGCTATCTTTTTAAATTCATGGCTCATGAGTACTATTACATTAAAAAAACAATTAATCATTGGATTCATACTCATGATAATAGCTATATGGATACTAATATTTCATCATACGCTCACATTATTTTCTCTCAGTATATTCATATTTGGAATAGTTAGTGGAGTAACGATGTCTATCGGAACTTTTTTAATTACTCACTTGTACGCGGGAAATAATAGAGCATCTATATTATTACTAACTGACTCATGCTTTAGTATGTCAGGTATTATTTTTCCAATTATTTCAACATTGTTAATTTCTAATCATATTACATGGTATTGGATTTATCCTGTAATAGGAATATTATATATAATTATATTTATATTAACAATAAATTTAAAATTTCCCATTCTAAATCCAGAAATTAAAAAATATCCAAAAATAGAAAAATGGAATATTTCTATTTGTTACCTGTCAATATCAGCATTGCTATACATATTAGGACAATTAAGTTTTATCTCGTGGATTCCAGAATACGTTATAAAATCTATTCACTTAAACATTACCCAAGCTGGAACATTAGTTAGCAACTTTTGGATGTCATACATGATAGGAATGTGGACTTTTAGTTTTATATTAAAATATTTTGATTTAAAAAATATCATTATATATTTAACAGGAATTACTACACTATTAATATGCATATTTAACAATATTCAAAGTTATATATTATTAAAATGTGTTATTGTCTTAATAGGTTTCGTTTCTAGTGCTATTTATACTATTATAATTACACTAGCATCCCAACAAACAAAAACACCTTCTCCAAAAATTATTAATTTTATTTTAACTAGTGGAACAATAGGTACACTACTTACTTTTGTAGTTACTGGACCAGTGGTACAACACTATGGATTAATTTCGGCTTTAATTACATCTAATATACTATATGGATTAGTTTTCATAATATCTATACTATTCAACTTACAAAACAGAAATAAAATTAAATAAACCCTACTACTTGTTTAACTTTTTTTAACATTTTATCTGCTTCGATACAAGCTCTAGATGCACCATAATGCAACAATTGTTCTAAGTAATCTTCACATTTCCTATAATAAAAATAAGAAGATTGCACTTTACCTATTACATCAGATATAACTTCAATTATATCTGATTTAAAATCTTTATATGACTTTCTAGCGAATTCTACTTCTACATCAGAAATACTTTTATTTATTAAACTAGAAAAAATATTTAATAAATTAGATATTCCTTTTTTATTCACTATATCATAATGAATACTAGGAGGAATATCAGAATCAGTAACAGCTAACCTTATTTTTCTAGAAATACTACTAATACTTTCTAACAAAAAAATAACATTATTTTTATTAGAATCAGATTTAGACATTTTCTTGTTTGCATCTAATAGAGATAAAATATGAGAACCATTTTTCATTATATATTTTTTAGGAATTGTAAATATATCACCATAATATGAATTAAATCGACGAGCAATATTACAAACTAATTCCAAATGTTGTATTTGATCGTAACCAATAGGAACAACATTAGTTTTATACAATAAAATGTCAGATGCCATTAAAATAGGATAATTTAATAGTCCAGAATTAATGGTTTTAATATTTTTCAAAAATTTACTTTTAAACTGAGTCATTCTTGATAATTCACCATAATAAGTATGACATGTCAAAATCCAATGTAATTGAGCATGTTGATGAACCTGAGATTGAAGAAACACAACACTTTTATATGGATCAATACCACAAGCTAAATATAGAGCTATGGTATCTAATACATTTCTTCGTAATTCAATAGAAGAACGACATGTGGTAATAGCATGCAAATCAGCAATACAATACAAACATGTATAGCTTTTTTGCATTTGAACCCACGGACGCATAACACCAATATAATTACCTATAGTTAATTGTCCTGAAGGTTGTATAGCACTAAATAAAATTTTTTTAACATTGTTCACTATCTCTTTCCATATAAAATATTAAATACTTGCAACAAATTAAACTTGGATATCACAATCGTTTCTTAAATCAATTTGATAACGAAGGTCTTTAATAATCTGTTTATAATTTTTTGAACTAAATATAACTGAACCAATCACAAAAACATTCACTCCATAAGATGCAACTTTTTTAAGGTTACTTAAATTAATTCCTCCATCAATTTCCAATAAAATATTTCGATGACTATTATCTATTAATTTACGAACTTCCAATAACTTCTTAAATATAATCGGTATAAATTGTTGTCCTGAAAAACCAGGATTAACAGACATCACAACAATCATATCTAATTTATCCATAACATATTCTAAAACATCTAATGTAGTCGAGGGATTAATAGCTAATCCTACCTTACAACCACAATTCCTAATTAAATTTAAAGATCGATCTAAATGATTAGTTGATTCTGGATGAATAGTAATAAAATCAGCCCCTGCCTGGGAAAATTGAATTATTAATTCATCTACTGGATCAGCCATAATATGCACATCAATAATTGATGTAATTCCATAATTTCGAATAGACTTTAATACCATAGGTCCAAAAGTTAAATTAGGAACATAATGATTATCCATAACATCAAAATGAATAATATCTCCTCCTGCTTCTAATACACTTGTAATTTCTTCTCCTAACCTAGCGAAATTAGCAGATAAAATTGAAGGAGCTAACCATATAGTCTTCATTATTTTTCCTAAAATTTATAATACTTAACACCACTATTTATTTTATATATAATATGCATATACAAAAAATAATTCATAGAAATATAAAAATATTAATTTTATATAATCAGTGTATACAAATTTTTATAACCATACGAAAACTTTTTATTATTATTTTTCCAACAAAATTAATGAATTTAAATGGTTATATTGAACATAATACATACTATTATTTGACGAATGACATTACTCATACATAAAATCAAATGCAATTTCAGAATTAACCTTAACATTACTTATTTACTTACAATTACTAATCGCTGAAATTAATATATTTTTTTTTACATTAGAATAAATCATAGCTTTTCCGATAGATGTAGGTAATACCAATCTCACAACTCCTGAAGCAACTTTTTTATCTCTTAAAAAATTCTCATAATAAGAATTAAATGCCATATTTTTAGGTCCTTTTATTGGCAAACCTACTTTATTTAATAAATCAACAATTCTATTTTTTTCACATACATCTAATATTCCTAACAATACAGAAGTCTCAGCTGCCATTATCATTCCTACAGACACAGCTTCTCCATGCAACCACTTCCCGTATCCTAAATGAGTTTCGATCGCATGACCATACGTATGACCCAAATTCAATAAAATTCGGGAATTGTTTTCTCTTTCGTCTTGCTCTATTATTACTTTTTTAATTTCGCAACATCGTTTTACGCAGTAAGAAATTGCTATTTCATCTAATTTTAATACTAAGTCAATATTTTCTTCCAACCAATTAAAAAAAATATCGTCAAAAAGAACAGCATATTTTATAACTTCTGCTATTCCAGATACTAATTGATTTTTAGGTAATGTAGACAAATAATCTAGATTAATAATTACTGAAGATGGCTGCCAAAACGAACCAATCATATTTTTTCCAAGAACATGATTAATAGATGTTTTTCCACCAATAGAAGCATCCACTTGAGATAATAATGTAGTAGGAACTTGTATAAACCGAACTCCACGTTGATACACTGAAGCTACAAAACCTGTTATATCACCAATTACTCCACCTCCTAATGCTATTAAAGTAGTATCTCGCCCATGTAAATGTTTTAATAATTCTGATATAATATATTCCATTGAACCTATGTTCTTAGTAACTTCACCATCAGGTAAAATAACACAATTTATTTTAACTCCTAACTTTTTCAAATGGTATACAAAATTATTTTTCCAAATATTAGATACTATATTATTAGTAACTAACATAACCTGATCGCCTGATGTTAATGGAAAAAAAATATTTTCTATTTTAAAAACAGATGATCCAATATTAATATAATATGCTCGATTTCCTAAAGTAACTTTTAATTTTTCCAAAATGAATACATCCTAACAATATTTTAAATAATAACATATATAAATTAACTTTTATTTAACAAATTAATAATATAGAATACTATTGCTTTAACACTTTTACCATCCATATGAACAGTAATATCTGCTATTTCTTTATATAATGGATTTCTTTCAATGGCTAACGATTCTAAAATATTTTTTATAGGAACATTTTGAACTTGTAATAAAGGTCTTTTTTTATCTTTTTGCGTTCTAACTAATTGTTTTTCTACAGTAGTTTCTAAATATACAACGATGCCACGAGATGATAGTTTATTTCTATTCTCTTTTAACTTAACAGACCCTCCTCCTGTAGCTAATACAATCCCATATTTGCTAGTCAATTCATTAATTATCTTTTGTTCACGTTCTCTAAATCTTGATTCACCTTCTACATCAAAAACCCAACTGATATCAGCACCAGTACGTTTCTCAATCTCTTGATCAGAATCGTAAAATTCCATATTCAACTGTTGAGCTAATTGGCGACCCACAGTACTCTTTCCAGCACCCATAGGTCCGATTAAAAAGATATTGCGTTTTTCTGCCATATTTTAATATTGTTTTATGATTAGTATGTTAGTGATAATCATGCACAGCTTATTTAAGCTGACAAGAAATAAAGTTTTCAATTCATTTCTGAATAATACAAAGTTATGAAGATTCGTTAAAATCAAAATAAAATTCGATAAAAATTGTTGATTTTAAAAACTATATTAAAATTAATATCCAAAATAGATATAACTTTTTCTCAACGTCTATTTTTTACTATTTATTTTTAATAAATATTCCAAACAAGTTATTTATTATTGTGAAAATAATAAAAAAATTCAAAAACCTACCTACAAAATAATATATCATATTAAAATATAAAAAAATTATAATAAATTTCTATAAATATTTTAAAATATTAATATTTATAACTAAACCATACATTTTACCAAAATATAATTTTAATTTAATAATTTTGAAATAAAAAAAACATCAAAAATAATCATTACTATCACATAAAAAACTATTAAAGATAAAATATAGTTATATTTTTATAAACACTATTAATTTTTTTAATACATATATGTATATCATGTAAAATGATGCTCTACATAGAAATTAAATTGGTAAATTATTTATTCTTCTATTTCTTTATTTATTAATATGCTTATTACTAACATGAACAGAGAATATAAATAAATATTCTAACATGTTACTTTCATATTTTTTACAAGTAATGCGTAAAAAATCACTTTTATAAAAGTCATAAAATCTATAATAGACATTAATAATAGAAGTTATATAATATAAAATTCATTTAAAATACTTTTTAATATTTGCTATATACCAAAAATAAATTTATAATTAAATTGACTTATAATATTAAAAATAAAAACCTTTAATACACGGTGAGATGTCCGAGAGGCTTAAGGAGCATGCTTGGAAAGCATGTATACGAAAAACGTATCAAGGGTTCGAATCCCTTTCTCACCATAATTATTTTATTTACGTCAACTAATAAACAAACTACATTAAAAAAACCATATATCACTTTTAAGAAACCTTGTTCAAATAACATTAATTAATTTTAACTCAATAAGCTAGAATTTAAAGCAATTTTAATCATTTTGTCTAAACTAGATTCTCTGTCTTGCGAACTAATTCGACTATTTTTTATAATATGATCAGAAACTGTACAAATAGATGCAGATTTAATTCCTAATTCTGCAGAAATACTGTATAATCCAGCCGTTTCCATTTCTATACCAATAATATTAAATTGTTTAACAGATTGTAATACATCATTATTATTATGATAAAACAAATCTGTCGTAAAAAAATTTCCTACATTTACTTGTATTCCTAAATCTTTAGAAGCGAATACTAAATTACAAACTAAATCAAAATCTGCAACAGCTGAAAAGTCATTATTTCTAAATCGCAATCTATTTATTTTAGAATCAGTAGAAGCTCCCAAACAAATAATAATATCATTAAGATTTATATCTTCACAAACAGTACCACAAGTACCAATACGAATAATTTTTTTTACATTATATTCTGTAATCAATTCGTATGCATAAATTAAACATGAAGGCATTCCAATGCCATGACTCATTATAGAAATTCGCTTTCCTTTATAATCTCCAGTAAATCCTAACATAGAACGAACATTAGTTACTTCTGTAGCATGATTTAAATAATTTTTTGCAATATACCTAGCTCTAATAGGATCACCAGGCATAAGCACAAAATCAGAAAAATCATCCTTTTTAGCATTAATATGAGAGGTTGTCATTATACATTACCTATTTTTTAAATTAAAATTATAAAAAACAATAGAAATCATTATCATTTATAAAACATTTCTCTTCCAAACTTCATTGGAGATAAATCAAAATATTTTGCTAATGTTTGGGCTATATCTGAAAATGTTTTGCGATGACCTAAATATCTTGATTTAATATTTGGCCAATAAATTAATATAGGTACATTTTCTCTTGTATGATCAGTTCCTATCCACGTAGGATCACATCCATGATCAGCAGTAATAATCAAAACATCATCCTTTTTTATTAAACTTAATAATTTAGGTAAACGACTATCCAACCACTCTAATCCTTTAGCGTAACCAGAAACATCACGCCTATGTCCCCATGAAGAATCAAAATCTACAAAATTAACAAAAACAATAGTATTATGGTCAGATTTGTTTATTTCATATAAAGTAGCATCAAATAACTCTAACAAACCTGTTGCATGTACTTGTTTCGTAATTCCTTCTCCTGCATAAATATCTGAAATTTTACCTATTGAAATTACTTTTCCAGACTTTTCATTAATTAACTTCTGCATAATAGTTATATCATGAGGTTTAACTGAAAAATCTCGTCGATTTCCTGTACGTTGAAAATAGCCACTTTTATTACCAATGAATGGCCTAGCAATTACTCGTCCAACGTTTATTTTTGCTTCATCTAATATTTTTCGAATAGCATTACAGAGTTCATACAATTTATCTAAACCAAAAGCTGTTTCATGACAAGCAACTTGAAATACTGAATCAACAGAAGTGTAAAAAATAGGTTTTTTAGTATTTATATGTTTTTCACCAAAATCATCTAATATAGAAATTCCAGAAGAATGACAGTTACCCAAAAATCCAGATAAATTACATGTATTAACAATTTTATCTAATATATTTTTTGGAAAACTATTTTTCACATTACTAAAACAATCCCAATCATATAAAACCGGTACTCCAGCTATTTCCCAATGACCAGAAGATGTATCTTTTCCTGATGAAATTTCACTAGAATAAGCATAACTTCCTACAATTATTTTACTATCTTCTATCCCAAATAATTTTTTTCCTATAGATTTATTAGCAGCGCGTAATAATCCAAGAGATATTAAATTAGGTATATGTAAAGGTCCAACTCTACCAATATTAGCTTTACCCAAATAACAAAATTTTACTATATTTCCAAATGTATTAGCACCTACATCATTAAATTTATGCGCATCACTCGTTGAACCAATCCCAAAAGAATCTAAAACTACAATAAATGCGCGTTTCATATAATTTCCAAATTAATATTAATTCAAATTTTAAAAACTTTATATATGCTAATAAAATGTTTTAAAAACATATGATATATAAAATCACATTTGACGTACATACATTGTATATACATGCAAATATCACTTAATACAGTTAATACTATCTAGTAAGTTTAAAATCGACAAAATAACGAAATTTATATAAATTTTTCAAACAAACACATGTTTTAAAATCACTTACTTTTTTCACTTACCTTAAAAGTCTACCTAACTAAGAAACATCAATATTATTAAGATTACATAAAATACTATTCGTTAAAAAATAAATCATTTCTTATATTTAACTGTTTATCAATGTTAAAACACATAAAAATAATCCATATTATAGTAATTTATACATATTCTACAAGATTATTATCTTGCTATTTTATTTATAAAAAATACACATTTATTTTTATTTATAACATCTATTGTACAAAACCGCCATACATAACGTAATCTTATAAAAATTATCAAAACAACCATTACGCATACAATTAAACATTTATACTTTTTTAAAGAAAACTAAATTATATAATTAACCATAACTATTAAAGTTTTACTATCATAAACATGTTTTCATAATTAATATAATGTTATAACAATTATAGAACGCATAAAATTTTATGTGATATAAAAACAACATTATTGATGCAGAAAATTATCATACAACTATCTTTTTTATATTTAATATATATATTAAAAATAATTAAATATTTAAGTTTCCACATATCTGAAATCATACTATTTTTTATTAATTAATCTTATGACTTATTATTCCTTTTTATTTTCCTGTCTATAAAGTTTTAAAATTTTGAATAATATTTAAAAATATAATTAGTATACTAAAATTTAAAAAATTTGGAAAATTATCATTAATTCTCAAATTTTATTACATAAATTACAATTTTATACATAATAAAACGTACTGTTGTAACTAATACAACTCTATTTTTGACAGTCTCCTCAACTATTTAAAAAAATGAATTATATCTCCAACAAATAGAAAAGAAAATTATCACTATTGCCTTAAATACATTATAAGAAATGTAAGTCTATCAATAAATCAATAAATCTAAATAAAAGTTAATAATTTTAAAACAAAAAACATATAAATAATTAAAAAAAATAAAATCATCTACTTGTAAAAACTACTAAAAATCCTTAAAAAACTGTCATATCAATAATATGAATGTCCACCTTTATGATGTTTAGTAGCATCATAAACTCCTTTTAATTCAGGAAATGCAATTAATAACTGACGTTCTATTCCCTTTTTTAAAGTATACTGCACCATAGAACATCCATTACAACCACCTAAAAAATTAATAGTAACATATCCTGATTGAGTAATATTGATTAAACTTACTTTTCCTCCATGAGAAAGTAACTGAGGATTAATTTTTAAATTTAAAAACGATTCTACTTTATGTTTTAAAACAATGTCTTTATTTAAAAGACATTTTTTAGCATAAGGGGCTATTAAAGTTAATTGAGAATTACAATTTTCTATTGTAATATCAATTTCTGCTTCTTTTAAATAAGGTAAACTTAATTTATCAATATATAATTTAAAATGGTCATATTTAAACTTTATATCTTGTTTAGTAACATCCTCAAGATAACAAAAAGATACTCCACATTTTGCAATAGGAGTTCCAGGATTATTTACAAAAACTCTAATATTAGTATCATTTTTTTGTTTAGACAGCAGATTTAAAAAGTGATCTTGAGCTAATTTAGAAATATTAATCATAAAATGGACTCAATCATGTAATTTAAAAAAATAGTTTTCAATAATGGATCGATTACATCGGGATAACGTATACAACATTACATAAATTTTGTATATAGCATAATTATATTTCAATAATAAATACAATTTAATTAAAAATAATGTTGTTTATAACGATTCAAATTAGTTATATTTTATAATACCAATGACATTAGTTGTAATATTATTATAATTTCTTATAATATATATTTATGTTAAAAACAGAATGTAGGAAATATTTGAACCTATGCATAAGCTTCATTGGAACAAAATAGGTACCGGAAAAATACATTTAGTTTTAATACACGGATGGGGATTTAATTCCAAAATTTGGAACATGCTGTTCTCTAAATTACATAAAAATTTTAAAATTCATTTAGTAGACTTACCAGGATTTGGAAAAAACTATGATCTAAAATTTACAAATTTAAAAGATATAGTTCAATTACTAGAAAAATACATACCAAATAATTCTATATTATTGGGATGGTCAATGGGGGGTTTAATTACTAACAAAATTGCATTATATTATCCAAAAAAAATTATAGGATTAATTAACGTTACTTCTTCACCATGTTTTATAACACGCCCCAATTGGCCAGGAATACCTAAATATCAGTTATTAAAATTTTATTATCAATTAACTGAAAACTATCAAGAAACAATTTCAAATTTTATTAAAATGCAAAATATTAATTCAAAATGTCTTAATCAAGAAATACATACATTAAAAAATCTCGTATTATCTCAACCAAAACCTACTATTTCAACACTAAAAAATGGATTAGAATTATTATATTCATCAGATTTAAGAAAAGAAATGACTACATTAAATATTCCTATTCTTAGAATATACGGATCTTTAGATACACTAGTTCCAAAAAAAATAGCTGAAATATTAGATCAACAATTACCTAAAAGTCAACATAAAATAATGAATCAATGCGCTCACGCTCCATTTATTTCTAATAAATATGAATTTTGTTCTATTATACTAAAATTCTCTCAGAATTTACATATTTTAAAATAATTTTTTTAAACAATCAACTTCCCATCATTAATTATGAAATACTTTTATAAAATATTAAAAAATAAAGACCATTTAAATTAAAATTAAACGTCAAAACATAAATTACCAAATGCATATTTAAAAAGGAATATCTTCATCATCAAAATCTAAACTACTAGAATCATTATCTAAAATTTTTTTAGAATCATTATTCTTTTTATTATCATCTAATGTTTGTTTTTCCAATTCACGTGTATTATTTTTTGCAAATCCTAAAGAAGACGATTGATTATCAGTGTTACGACTGCCTAACATTTGCATAGTTCCACCAACACTCACAATAATTTCTGTAATATAACGATCTATGCCATTTTGATCTTGCCATTTTCTAGTTTGTAATGATCCTTCAATATATACTTGAGATCCTTTTTTTAAATATTCTCCTGCAATTTCTGCTAACTTATTAAAAAAAACAATTCTATGCCATTCTGTTTTTTCTTTTACTTCTCCAGTATTTTTATCCTTCCAATTTTCAGATGTAGCTAATGTAACATTAGTAACAGCTCCTCCATTTTGCATATATCTTACTTCTGGATTCTGTCCTAAATATCCAATTAGAATGACTTTATTTATACCTCTACTAGCCATGATACTTATCTCTCTCTAATAAATTTTTTATGTACAATATTATACATCCAAACAAACAATGACCTAAAAATAACTAATTTTAAACTCATAAATTATAAGTATACCATCAATTAAAAAAATTTTTTAAATAAAACATAAACAATTAATTTACAATAATATTTATATTCTATCTTAATAAAGTAATTACTTTTTTAATATATACTTATTAAAACGAAAAAATTATAATGTATTTATTGTGTATTTACTATATGGATGTTAATAAAATAACATACGTACGAAAAGCATTACATTTTTATAAAAATAAAATTATCTATACTTATAATAATAATGTTATAAAAGAAAATACTTATATATTTGAAATTATGTTTATACTAAACTATACTAATAAATTTCTATAAACTTTGCATAATTAATTTAATAAACATATTATTATACATATTAAAATTAATGTATACATTAATTATTTCAATGTACATGAACAAATTTATATAATAAAAAGCTATAAATAATATATTATATTTTCTTAAATAAATTTAAACAATAAAAAAAGATATACATTTTTTATATTAAACGTATATTAGATATAAAATGTTAATTAACCTATAACTTACATTATATAGACCACTATTTTATTTCTCTGATTAAAAAATTTTACAATTTACATAACATATAAAACAAGAAACCTAAAATACATACTTCCCAAACATTAAACTCCACCCATAAAAGAAATATCAATAAACACAATCTACTTAGTTTCATACGAAAACATTCGCATACATTCTTATTTATTGTACTATTAAAATTTATAATTATCATAAAAAATTTTTTAAATATCAAAATATTTAATATAATAATTAAAATAATCATAATTTAACATTTTATCTCACAATAAAGATACCATTTAAAATCATCACATTAGAATTTTGGTGTTATATCAAAAATGTCAGAAAAACAAATATTGCATAATAAAATTAAAAAACACATTGCACTCCCTCATTCTCTAGAAGCTGAGCAATCCATATTAGGAGGATTAATGCTAGATAATCAGAAATGGGAATGCGTAATAGAAATAATTACAGAATATGATTTCTTTAGTTCTTCACATAAATTAATTTTTCGAGAAATGCAATGGTTACTAGATCACGGATATCCTATTGATTTAATTACCTTGTCAGAATCTTTAGAAAATAAAGGCGAACTAGAAAACATAGGAAGATTTTCTTATTTAGCAGAATTATCTAAAAATATTCCTAGCACTGCTAATATATTAACGTATGCTCAAATAGTTCGCGATCATTCTATTATCCGTGAAATAATTAAATCTGCACATAAAATAATTCATATTGGACATAACTTAAAAGGAAGAACCAGCAAAGAACTTTTAAATATAGCTGAATCAAAAATATTTAACATTGCAGAAAATCGTTTAAAAAAAAATGCTAGACCCAAAAATATAGAACAAATATTAGATTCCACCCTACAAAGCATAGAAACACTATTTAATACATCGCATCAAGGAATTACAGGAATTAATACAGGATATCAAGATCTCAATAAAAAAACGTCAGGACTACAACCATCTAATTTAATTATTATAGCAGCCCGTCCTTCAATGGGAAAAACAACATTTGCTATGAACATTTGCGAAAATATCGCAATGACTTATGAAAAACCTGTTTTAATCTTCAGTTTAGAAATGTCAGGGGAACAAATAATGATGAGAATGTTATCTTCTTTATCTCGAGTCAATCAAGAAAAAATACGAACAGGACAACTAAATGATGAAGATTGGTCTCGAATTTCTAGTACTATAAATATCTTATTAAAGAAAAAAAATATGTATATTGACGACTCATCAACTCTTACTCCTACTGAAATGCGATCAAGATCACGTCAAATCTATCGAGAAAACAACGGATTAAGTTTAATTATGGTTGATTATTTGCAATTAATTAAAGTTCCATCACTTATAGGAAACAGAACACTAGAAATAGCTGAGGTTTCCAGAACATTAAAAGCACTAGCAAAAGAACTACAAGTACCAATAATAGCATTATCACAATTAAACCGATTATTAGAACAAAGAGGAGACAAACGACCAATTAATTCTGACTTACGTGAATCTGGATCTTTAGAACAAGATGCAGATCTAATCATGTTTATATATCGAGATGAACTGTATTATAAAAACACAGACTTAAAAGGCATTGCTGAAATAATTATAGGAAAACAAAGAAACGGACCAATAGGAACAATTAAGTTAACATTTAACGGTCATTGGTCACGATTTGACAATTATTCTAGATCTACATATCATGAAGAATAAGACGTTTATTTCTTGTTATAAAACATGAGCCGCAATTTTGATGCTAGTAAAAAATAATATTAAGATATTCTCGCATTAATTAAAAAATATATATATATCATCAATAACATCCAATATTATTTTACTCATATTTCATTTAAAAAAATTTGTTAACATATAAATGATTGATTTTAAAAC
This sequence comes from Buchnera aphidicola (Meitanaphis flavogallis), assembly GCA_039830035.1. NCBI lineage: Bacteria > Pseudomonadati > Pseudomonadota > Gammaproteobacteria > Enterobacterales > Erwiniaceae > Buchnera > Buchnera aphidicola. The sequence continues at coordinate 556,273 of CP140038.1, forward strand.
ATATACATGTAAAATGAATTTATTTAGAATGTTTAAAACAACATAAAATACGATAAAAATAAGCATGAAAATAAAATTAGGAATTATAATGGATCCTATTTTCTCTATTAATATAAAAAAAGATTCTAGTTTTTCTATATTATTAGAAGCGCAAAAAAGAAAATATTCAATATATTACATGGAAACATTAGATTTATATCTAAAAAATAACAAACCTTTTTCGAAAGCGAAATTATTATTGCTTAAAAACAATAAAAAAAAATGGTTTTTTTTTAAAGAACAGAAAAATATTTCATTATTAGATTTAGATGTAATTTTAATGCGGAAAGACCCTCCTGTCGATGAACAATATATGTATGTTACTTATATACTCGAGCAAGCTGAAAGTCATGGTGTTTTAATAATTAATAAACCTGGAAGTTTACGAGATTTTAACGAAAAATTATCTACCATGTGGTTTCCTGAATTTATTCCTTATACTTTAGTAACCAGCAATATTTCTCAAATCTACAATTTCGTAAATAAACACAAAGACATTATAATTAAACCATTAAACGGAATGGGTGGTTTATCTATTTTTAGAATAAAAAAAAATGACCCTAATACGATGGTTATCATTGAAACTATGACTGATTATGGAAAAAAATTATGTATATCACAAATTTATATACCAGATATAAAATATGGAGATAAAAGAATATTAATTATCAATGGAAAACCATTTCCATGGTGTTTAGCTAGAATTCCTAAAATAAACGAAAATAGAGGTAATTTAGCTTCAGGAGGATTAGGAAAAGTTCAAAAACTAACTTTATGCGATTGGAATATAGCTAATAATATAGCTCCTGTTCTAAAAAACAAAGGATTATACTTTGTAGGAATTGATATTATTGGAAACAAATTAACTGAAATTAATGTTACTAGTCCAACTTGCATACAAGAAATCGAATTTAAATGTAAAATATCTATTAGCAACATCATTCTAAATTTCATAGAACAACATTTAATTACTAAAACTATTTAAAATTATCAATGTTTTCAAAAACTATTACTCTAAAAAAGTATTAAAAAGTATATAATAATAAAAACTAAAAAATAAAAAAATCATTGTTTAATTGTTATACTTAATTCAAAAAGTCTATTTCTCAAAATATGTCATATATAAAAACATAATAACAACGAAAATTATAATTAAAAAACTGACCACATATTTAAACACTTTAAATAAACTAAAATTAATATATCATTGCAAAAAATATTTTAACTATTTATATACGCCTACAATACTTGAAATTCGATATCTATAAACTATACTTTTATGTTATATTTTTTTAAAAAATACGTTTCTGGCTATCATAATATCAAAACATAATTTTATTATATTCTCTCAAAATACTTTAAAACATATCACTCATCATAATGAGTACTAAAAATACATTAATAACATTAAATTATTACACATAAAAAATTAATTAGACAATACGATGTTAATAAACATTAACCACTAACATTAAAAGAACTAAAATTTTATTTAATATCCCCTTGTTATCTCGCAGGCACATTCAATTAAAATATAATGCAAAATAACAGATATTATAATTCACTCTAGGTTTTGGATATACACAATAATGATTATTATAGCATTTGATTTCGGAATTAAAAGAATTGGAGTAGCAGTAGGACAAAATATAACAAAAACCGCACAAATTTTACCTTCTATAAAAGTAAAAAATAAAAAAATAGATTTAATAACATTTAATCTATTATTTCGCGAATGGAAACCATGCCTCATAGTTATTGGATTACCGTTAAATATGGATGGAACAAAACAAAACATAACAAAAAAATCAGAACAATTTGCAAAAAAATTGTTTTCGTATTTCAAAATACCTGTCCACTTACATGATGAAAGATTAACAACCATAGAAGCAAGAACTACATTATTTGAAATGAATGGATTCAAACATTTTAAACAAGACAAAATTGACTCTACTTCTGCTGCAATTATTTTAGAAAGTTGGTTATCAAATAATGAAAACATCCTAAAATTGTACATATAAAATTAATGTAAAAATTTATATTAAAATAAACTATTTAAAAATATTTTAATATTATCAACGTATATATGAACGTAAAAATTACATCAATTTTTACATCCATACTCAATAACATAGATAATAATTTTCAAATATCACTATTAAACCTGTAAAGATTTATTGAATTTTATGTGGATTTGTTTAACACGCCAAATATCATTTAATATACTAATCATAGCTAATATAAACGATTCAAGAAGATTAATAGATGAACCTATCCCATAAAACATACGGCATCCATATTGTACTTCAACGTTTATTTGTCCAAAAGCATTATTAATACTATTTTTTTCCACTAAATACAACTTTTTTATTTTAACATTAAAAGTAGTTATCTCTTTTAATGTTTTACATATTGCATATATTGGCCCATTTTTAGTTATTATACTTTTAGTGTAAACTTTTATTCCACACATTAACATAATTGAAAAATCAGAAATTCCATTTAAACCTAATTTTATGCTAAAATCTTTTAACTGAAAATATTCAAATGATTTACCTGTCAACTTAAAAAAAGCTAATATTTCCAAATCATAATCAAACACTTGTCCTTTTTTATCAGCAAGTTCTAAAAAAGAAGCATATACATCATTTAAATCATAATCATCATTTTCTTTATATCCCATATTATACATATAATGTTTGACTGCAGCTCGACCTGATCGAGAAGTTAAATTTAATCCGATTGGTTTCAAACCAATAGCTTCTGGAATGATTATTTCATAATTTTTTCTATTTTTTAATACTCCATCTTGATGAATTCCAGATGAATGCGAAAAAGCATTACTTCCTACTATTGCTTTATTTTCAGGAATAGAAACATTACATATTTCACTCACTATCTTACTAGTATTATAGATTTCATTACACTTAATATTAGTACGAAGTGAAAAAATATCTGATCTAGTTTGAACAGCCATAATTACTTCTTCTAAAGCAGCATTTCCAGAACGCTCTCCTATTCCATTAATTGTACCTTCTATTTGTCTAGCTCCTACTTGTATAGCAGAAATTGAATTAGCAACAGCCATTCCTAAATCATTATGGCAATGAACAGATACAACAACTGTATCAATATTAGGAACTCTAGAATATAAAGCAGCAATAATTTTCTGAAATTGACTAGGAATAGTGTATCCTACTGTATCTGGAATATTAATAGTCGTAGCACCAGACTTAATTGCTACTTCTACAATACGACATAAATCGTCTAAATTAGTTCTAGTCGCATCTTCGCAAGAAAATTCAACATCATCTGTATATTTACGTGCCCTTTTAATAGAACATACTGCCATATTGATAATTTCATCAAATGTTTTTCGTAATTTAGATTTTACATGCAAACTAGATGTACCAAGAAATATATGAATTCGAAATGAATCAGAACTTTTCATTGCTTCAGCAGCCACATCTATATCTTTATAAACACATCTCGCTAAACTACAAATTTTAGAATTTTTAATGTTTTTAGATATAATACAAGTAGATTTAAAATCATTAGGTGATGAAACTGGAAATCCTACTTCCATTACGTCGACACCCAATTTTTCTAAAGCAAAAGCTATTTTTAACTTTTGTTTAACACTCAAGCTAGATTTCAAAGACTGTTCACCATCACGTAACGTTGTATCAAAGATGATTAATTGTTGAGTCATTTATTTTCCTAAAAAAATTAAATACATTATGTAATGTGTCATTTAATGATTTATAAAAATACCAAATATCACTATTATTTATTGTTTACAAACACTCGTATTTTTGTATTGTATATAATAATTCATATTAAATTTTTAAAAAATACTATTAAGATCTATTTTTAAAATAACTTTCATTATTTTAAAAATCGTTTTAATGAATAAATTTTAGTATACATGTGCTATAAACCAACAATGTTTAAATTAGTTATTAAAAAACTAAATACCATCGCTAACAACATTAATGACATAACAATTTAGCTGCAATCAAAAAATTAATAATAAATAATATTAATACAATTCAATTATCTGATATACATTTAAAATGCAAATAATAAAAAATCAGTATAAATAAATCATACAATATTAATATATAAAAGTATTTCAAAAAATATAATACGTTAAAAAGATGTAAAAAATCTAGGAATATTATGTTCATAACATTCTATTTTTTTAATACATTTCATAGTCAAATCTATGTCATCTAATCCGTGTAATATACAATATTTATAAACAGAATCAATTTCAAAGTTATAATGTTGATCATGTACTAAAACTTTATTGTTCAGCAAATCAATAACTATACGCGTATTAGGATCTTTTAATATTGTTTTAAATAATTCGTTTATAACTTTTTTAGACAACACTACAGGTAACAAACCATTCTTAATACTATTACTATAAAAAATATCAGCAAAACTAGACGCTAAAATTACTTTAAATCCATAATCTAACAAAGCCCAAACAGCATGTTCCCTTGATGAACCACATCCAAAATTTTCTCTTGACAACAATATAGTAGAATTATGATAAAGAGGACTATTTAAAATAAAATTTTTGTTCAATGTACAACTACCGTCATCTAAATATCTCCAATCATTAAACAAATGCTTACCAAAACCTGACTTAGTAACCTTTTGCAAAAATTGTTTTGGAATAATCGCATCAGTATCTACATTAGACATATCTAAAGGAACTGCTGTTCCAATATGAGAAACAAATTTAGACATATTAACTTCCTAAAAAATAATATTTATTTAAATTTAACACTACAATTTTCTAATATCTACAAAACGGCCAAAAATTGCTGCTGCAGCAGCCATCATAGGGCTAACCAAATGAGTTCTTCCACCTCTTCCTTGACGTCCTTCAAAATTTCTATTACTTGTTGAAGCACAACGTTCTTTATTATTTAAATAATCTCCATTCATAGCTAAACACATCGAACATCCTGGATAACGCCACTCAAATCCCGATGCAATAAAAATTTTATCTAATCCTTCTTGTTCTGCTTGTCTTTTTACCATTCCCGAACCTGGAACAATAATAGCATGAACAGAACCAGAAACACGTTTATTTTTAATAATTTTAGCTACATCACGTAAATCTTCTATCCTAGAATTAGTGCATGATCCAATAAAAACCTTATCAACAGATATATCTGTTAAATACATTCCTGATTCTAATCCCATATAATTTAATGATTTCTCTGCACTATCTCTTTCAAGAAAATCGCTGTATGAATTCAAATCCGGGATTTTTTCATCAATAGCAACAACCTGACTAGGATTTGTACCCCAAGTAATTTGCGGAGCAAGAGTAGAAATATCTAACACTATTTTTTTATCAAATATTACTCCTAAATCAGACTTTAAAGAACTCCAGTATAATAACGCATTTTTCCAATTTTCTCCTTTTGGAGAATATTTACATTTCTCTAAATATTGAAAAGTAATTTGATCTGGAGCAATAATTCCCGATTTTGCACCCATTTCAATAACCATGTTACATATAGTCATTCTACTTTCCATACTTAAATGAGAAATTAAATTACCAGAAAACTCTATTACATATCCAGTCCCACCAGATACACCCAGTGTTTTAATTACAAACAAAATAATATCTTTTGCTGTTATAAAATTACTAATTTTACCATTAATTTCTATATTCATGTTTCTATAACGATTTTGTTTTAACGTTTGTGTAGAAAAAACATGTTCTACTTCAGATGTACCAATTCCGAAAGACAATGTACCAAAAGCTCCATGCGTAGACGTATGAGAATCACCACATACTACAGTCATACCAGGTAAAGTCATACCTTGTTCAGGACCAACAACATGAATAATACCCTGATTAACATGATTTAAACCAAATAACTTAACATTAAACTTACGACAATTACTTATTAATGTATTCATTTGTTTTCTAGCTAAATCAGTAGCACAATTTATATCTCTACTAGTAGTTGGAACATTATGATCCATAGTAGCAAAAGTTTTTTTAGGTTGTCTCAATACTCTATGTTTTAAACGCATTTCATGAAATGCTTGAGGAGAAGTAACTTCATGTATTAAATGCAAATCTATATATAAAATTGGGGATTGTCCTTCTTCTTCGCAAACTATATGCGAATCATATAACTTTTGATAAAGTGTTTTTTTCATTGTATTCTTCTATGAGATAATAATTGAGAAATAATGTCACCCATTTCACTAGTGCTAGTAAAACTGTTATTATCATCCGATATATCTTTTGTTCGATAACCTAAACTTAAAGCTTCATACACTACTTTGTCAATAATGTCTGCTATCAAATCTAGTTGAAAACTATATCTAACTAACATGCTTAATGAAAGAATTAATGCAATAGGATTAGCTATGTTTTTTCCTTGAATATCAGGCGCCGAACCACCAGCAGGTTCATATAAGCCAAATTTTTTTTCATTTAAACTAGCAGAGGGTAACAAACCTATAGAACCAGTAATCATTGCGCATTCGTCTGAAAGTATATCACCAAACAAATTAGAACATAAAATCACATCAAATTGATTAGGATTATTAATTATTTGCATAGCAGCATTATCTACGTACAAATGAGATAATTTTACTGTAGGATACTCTAAAGATACACTATTAACCGTATTTCTCCATAATATAGAAGTTTCTAAAACATTAGCTTTATCAACAGAAGTTAGATGGCACTTTCTCATTAAAGCTAATTTAAACGCAACATGAGCAATTCTTTCAATTTCAAATTGATAATATATTTCAGTATCGAAGGAATATTTTTTGAAATTATTATATTTAGTACCTTTTGGATAACCAAAATAAATACCTCCTATTAATTCACGAACACATAAAATGTTAAATCCTTTTACAGTTATTTCAGAACGAAGAGGAGACATTGCTTCTAATCCAGGATATAATTGAGCTGGTCTTAAATTTGCAAATAAATTAAAATGTTTTCTAAGAGGTAACAAAGCACCTCTTTCTGGTTGTAAATTAGGTGGCAAAGTGTTCCATTTCGGACCACCAACAGAACCAAACAAAATTGCATCAGAATTTTCGCATCCATTTAATGTATTCTTAGGAAGTGCAACACCGTGTCTGTCTATTGCAATACCACCAATATCATATTCATGTGTTTGAATATTTATGTCAAAATTTTTTTTGAGTATTCGTAAAATTTTATACCCTTCTCGCATTATTTCAGGTCCAATGCCATCACCAGGTAAAATAGCAATTTTATATCTTTTTTTCATATATAGTGACACTTCCTTACAAAAAACATTTTTTAAAATTAAAAAAATAATACTAAATAAGAGCATAAATAAAATTTATTTAAAAAAAATACTACGTATGATACAAAAAATTTTTAATATATTTAAATTTTTAATAAACGATGGTATTATATAAAAAATTTTATGTTAATAAATCATTGTATACAATTATTTTATATATATATTTATTAAAAAATTTAATAAAATAATTAATATATAATGTTTTTACCTATTATTAAAATAATATATTTAATACAAATTTCATAACGCAATAATATTTATGTCACAAATAAAAAAAAACTTAAAATATATACATGAAAAAATTACTTCTATAAGTAATAAATATTGTATTAACCCAAAAAATATAAAAATACTAGCAGTAAGTAAATCAAGATCTATTCAAGAAATAAAAGAAGCTGTTCAATGTAAACAATACGAATTTGGAGAAAATTATGTGCAAGAAAGTTTATCCAAAATTCGTGAATTTAAAAACGTTCATTGGCATTTTATAGGACATATTCAATCTAACAAAATACGTACAATATCCACTAATTTTTCGTGGTGTCATACTATAAAAAATGAAAAAATAGCTAAAGCACTAAATGAATATCGTTGGAATATTATTCCAAAATTAAATGTTTTAATACAAATAAACATTAGAAACAATTTTATTACATCCAGAATTAATATAAATAATTTTAAAGATCTAATAAAAAAAATTCTACTATTAAAAAATTTAAATTTACGTGGCATAATGGGCATGCCTAATAAACTTCTTCATTATGATGATCAAATAAAATCGTACAAACATGTACAATTATATTTTTCTATAATGCAAGATATATGTTCTTCTGCAGATACTATATCATTAGGAACAAGCCACGATATAAAAGCAGCTATAATTTCAGGTAGTACTTTAATAAGAATAGGATCACATATTTTTAATTAAAAAAATAGTTTGTTTAAAAAATTACATATTTTACTATTTCATAATAAAATTATTATTTTAATATATTATAAAGTTGTACAATTAACTCTAAGTATCAATAAAATATTAACTCTAATTTCAATATACATATACATTCGTATGTATTTTAATAAATATTCTGAAAACAATCATTTATAAAAATACAAAATTTAATAATGCATATCTTAAACATTTTTCTAAAACAATCGTTTTTTAAAAACATTTTTATTTTAATACAAGTATAAATGTATATTTGTATTTAATTTAATACTTATATTTATGTTCATTAACAACGTACTTTCGCATATAATAATATACCTATAAATACTTACAAAAAATAAAATTAAAAAATACATTGAATGAAATGGTATAATTAATATTTAAAACGCATTTTTTAAAAGACAAATTTAAACCTATCGAACAATAAACATCAAATCAAATATAGTATTACCCAAGCTTCTCCCTCTTTTTTCAAAGTGAGTGACAGGACGGGAATCAGGCTTAACAATATAATTACTATGTTTAGATAAATTAATATATTCATCTATACTACCAATTATAGATAGTATTTCTTCTGCATATGATTGACAATCAGTAGATATATGTAATATTCCACCATTTGGAACTAATTTTTTCAATACTAGTTCTGCAAAATATCTGGTAAATATTCTTCTTTTTCGATGACGTCTTTTTAACCACGGATCTGGGAAAAAAATTTGAACTTTAAATATACTTTTATCACAAATCATGCTATTTAATACTTCTACCGCGTCATAATAAATAATTCTAATATTTTTTAAATTATACATATGAATATATTTTAAACACGAAATAACACCAGGTGGATAAACTTCAACTCCTAAAAAATTTTTAGATGAACAGTTTAATGCAGTTCTACACAGTGAAAAACCCATTCCAAATCCAATTTCTAATACTATTGGATTATTTACAGTAAAAAAGTTATTTGCATTTATATAAGATAACTGAAAATTTATTCCAAATTTTGGCCAAAATTTATTAAAAAAATCATGTTTATTACGACTTAACTTTCTATTTCTAAATACAAAACTACGTACTTTACGTAAAAAAACACCATTTTTACTATATTTTAATGTAACAACGTTACGCATGATTATAATGTTAAAAAATTTTCTTCATGTATTTTAATAGTATACTATACTACTTCACATGTATAACATATAGTATTCAATTTTATGTTCATGCTGTTCATTAAACATGCAAAAAAAACAAGAAAAACTTAATATAAAATTATATAGACATCTCATGAACTTATACGTTGTATTCTCACAATTAGTACTTAATTGGTATCATCAATATGGTCGAAAAAATTTACCTTGGAAAAAATATGAAAATCCTTATCATACTTGGATATCAGAAATAATGTTGCAACAAACACAAGTTAAAACTGTCATTCCTTATTACAAAAAATTTATTAAACGTTTTCCAAACGTTAGAATGTTAGCAAATTCCTCTATTAATAATATACTTAATATATGGAGTGGATTAGGATATTACAATAGAGCTCATAACATTCATCATACAGCGCAAATTATTGAAAAAAAACATCATGGAAAATTTCCAAATCACTTCTCCAATATCATTAAACTTCCAGGAATTGGCAGAACTACAGCAGGTGCTATTTTATCGTTCGGATTTAATTTTCATGCTTGTATTCTAGATGGAAATGTAAAAAGAGTTTTATTAAGACATTTTAGTATAAAAGAAAAAACAAAAACAATAACCGAAAAAAAATTATGGAACAAAATAGAATCAATAACACCAATACATAATACAAAACAATTCAATCAAGCTATAATGGATATAGGTGCTTTAATTTGCGTAAAATCTCAACCAAAATGTAATATATGTCCATTAAAAAACACATGTATATCATTTATAAAAAATGACTGGTCTACATATCCATATATACAAAAAAAAATTATTATCAACCAAAAAAATATATATTTTTTAATTATTCAATGTAAAAATTTCATATTTTTAAAAAAAAATACATTAACAGGAATATGGAAAGGACTATATTGCTTTCCAGTATTTTATAACCAAATAGAAATTTTAATATGGATAAAAGAAAAAAAAATTAGAATTGTTCAACAAGAAATATTTAAATCTTTTTTACACAAATTTTCACACCTTCAATTACGTTGCGTCCCAATACGAATTCAGATAAAAAAAATATTTTATATTGATCCATATAAAAACGAAATTTGGTTCAACATGTATAGTCAAAAAGATAAAATAGGATTACCATCACCAATAACAAAACTATTTAAAAAAATTTTTTCATGTTTTCATACTTAATTTTGAGGAATTTAATTAAAATGAATAGAAACATCTTTTGTCACTTTTTAAAAAAATTTGATGTTGGTTTAGATACTCAGCCATATCCAGGTGAACTTGGAAAAAAAATTTATGAACAAATATCAAAAATAGCATGGAAAAAATGGACATCTGAACAAACGAAAATAATTAATGAAAAAAAATTAAGCATGATCAACAAAAAACATCGCAAAATTTTAGAACATAGTATGATTGATTTTCTTTTTAATAATACCAAAATATGTAATAAAAAATAAAAAAATCACAAATAAAACATATAAAAATTTTTATAATTAATAAATAATTTAAAAAAATTATTCAAAACATTATAATAGAATCATGGACCAAAAAAAAAAGTAAACTTTGAAAAGTATGAAATGTAACGTTTTAATATTTGATTCCGGTCTAGGTGGATTATCTATATACCAAAAAATAAAAAACTGCTTCCCAAATGTAAATTATATTTATGCATGCGACAATAATGCATTTCCATATGGAGAAAAAAAAGAACTATTCATCATAAAACGATGTTCTAAAATAATCAATATTATATCCAAAAACATAGATATTACTGCCGTGATACTTGCATGCAACACAGCTAGTATTACTAGTTTATTAACATTAAAAAATAATTTTCATTTTCCTATCATTGGAATTATTCCAAACATAGAAAAATCTGTTAAAGTAACAAAAAATAAAATTATTGGATTATTAGCAACTAAAACTACTATTCGTCATTGTAATATTCAAAACAAAATTTTATCATACTATCCTAGTATTACTATAAAAACACTATACAACAAAGAATTAGTAGTAATGGCAGAAAAAAAATTAAAATATAATTTTTTAGAAATAAAAAACATAAAAAATATACTACAACCATGGTTAATTACACCACAAATTCCAGACACAATCATACTAGGATGCACACATTTTCATTTTTTAAAAAATGAAATTAAAAGTTTATTTTTCAAAAATGTTAAAGTAATTGATTCTAATATTGTAATACCACCAAAACTCTACAAAATTTTAAAAAATAGCATGATCACAAATAAAAATATTGCTTTTTTTTCAAAAAATATTAAAAATGATATACATTTATTACAATTATTTAATAAATATAATTTCGCAACATTTAAAAAACTACGCGTTTAAATATAAAAATTTTCATATGACATGAAAACACTTATTACACTAGATATTTCTGATATCTCTTTTAATGATATATACATATTTCAATAAATCTTTTAATAAAGACACTTTTTTAGAATCATTTTTATTTAATTCTAATAAATTCAAAATTTTTTTAACATATGTACATATACTTTTAGAATTTACAACTACGTTACAATGTTTTTTCCACAACAACTTTTCTCTAACATTTAAAATATAAGGATAATTACGAGCTATACAACGCAATAATAATAGTCTAATTCTATTACTTAAAATAGGCAATGTCCTATTTAAAGAACGTTGTATAAGCAATTTGTGTATAATTTTTATTAACTTTTTTTCTAAATTCCCAAAAAATGCATTATACATTTGTAAATCAACGTTTTCCAGATGTAATTTTGGAACTTTATTATTAATAATTTTTAACCTATTTTTTAAAAAAACACTGCTACGTATTAAAAATAAGTTTTTTTTGCATACTTCATAATTTATGTTTAAACGTAATCTATCTTCAATACCCATAACATTAATAGGAGCTAGTATTGGACAACGATTGACATGTATTAACACAATTCCTTTCTGAAAAATATAATTGTAATTTATAGCTTTAATAGTAACATCTGAAAGATATATAAGAAGACCCTCAACATCTTTGGCTAAATCAATACTAATTAATACATTTGAATTATTAGGATCCCACAAAATTGGAGCGATGTAACTAATATTATTCCGAGACGATCCAAAAAATCGAGATACATATATCATAGGTTTAATATTATACACATCAATTATCTTCAACAATTCTTTTTTTCTACGATATTTAAAAAAATAATCGAATAATTTTGGTTGTATTCTTTTTAACAATTTCGTAATTTGGAGAGTAGCAAAAACATCACTAACAGCACTATGTGCCTTATCATGAACAATTCCATTAGACTTTGATATATCTGATAACTTGAAACTAGGATAAAAATTATGTACACCACTAGGCCAATTGATTCCTTTAGGACGCAATGCATAACACGCACGCAATACATCTAAAATGTCCCATCTAGAATTTCCATTCTTCCAACTCCATTCATAAGGATCAATGAAATTACGATAAAAAATATTCCTAGTAATTTCATCATCAAAATGTATATTATTATATCCAATAATACAAGTATTTGGTTGCATAAATTGATTACAAACTTTACTTGCAAACTCAAATTCGTTCAATCCACATTTACGTGTATAAAAAGGAGAAATACCAGTAATTAGAACAGAATTAGGATCAGGAAAATAATCAATAGGAGGATAACAAAAAAACTCATTAGGAGTATCAATGATGTTAAAATTAATATCAGTACGAATACATGCAAATTGCGCAGGTTTGTCTAAAGCTGGATGAATGCCAAAAGTTTCATAATCATAAAATAAAAAATTTAAACTATTTAAATTTAAAACAGTATTCATAAATTATATATTAACTGGATTTAAATCTATTTCAAACATTTAAAATTTATATAAAGAAAATAAATTATTAATTTTATACTTCTTAGATATTCATATATTTTACTAAATACTATTACATCATTAATAATAAAAATTTGAATAAGTGAAATATTTTCTCCCCTGACTGGATTCGAACCAGTGACATACGGATTAACAGTCCGCCGTTCTACCAACTGAACTACAGAGGAAAGATAAAATCTTATCAAAAAAATTTCATATTGTCAATAAGTTAAAATTTAAAAAAATATATATTTTTAAATAAAACACATGTATAATTACAATTATTATATATTTTATTTAAAAATTTGTTTACAATATACCATAAATAAAGTTTTACATATTCCATAAAAAACGTTACATTATAAAATATATAGGCCCCTTAGCTCAGCGGTAAGAGCAAGCGACTCATAATCGCTTGGTCGCTGGTTCAAATCCAGCAGGGGCCAAAAAATAAATCCTATTAAAGAGAATTTTTAAATTTCGGAAATATACAATGAATAATTGGAATCAGAAATTTATTCAATTTTGCTTTGAAAAAAAAATATTACAATTTGGTAAATTTAAATTAAAATCAGGAAAAGAAAGTTCATTTTTTTTTAATTTTAGTTTATTTAATACAGGTTTTGATCTTGAAAAACTTGGATTTTTTTATGCTAAAACTATAGTACAAAATAATATTAATTACAATCTATTATTTGGCATTGCATATAAAGGAATACCTATTGCTATATCAACTACTATAGCATTAAAAAAATATTTTAATATCAATGTCAAATATTGTTTTAATAGAAAAGAAATTAAAAATCATGGAGAAAAAGGAATGTTTGTTGGAAATTATCTGACTAAAAATATCCTTATATTAGATGATGTAATTACATCTGGATCATCTATACAAAATACAATAAAAATAATCGAATCATATGATAATGGCAAAAATCTTATATCAAATATTGTAGTTGCCTTAGATAGACGAATGCATAAAAATATAGATTTAACCAAAATAGAACATAAATATAATTTTAAAATAACTTCTATAATTAACATAAAAGATATTATTAATTATATAAAAAATAATAGACATTTATACCACTACTTAGAATACATAGAACAAACATCTTGTACAAAAAATGATTAAAATATAATCAAAAAAAAATTATTAAAAACTTTCTATTTTTAAACGCATTTTTTATAAATTGCATTAATCTAATCCTGAATGACCAAACCCTTGTTCTTTTCTATCACTACAACTCATACTAAAATCTTTTACAAAATTAAAAATAGGCTTAACAATAGGAATAAAAACTATTTGTGCTATCCTCATGCCAGCAGTTATCGTAAATCGTTGAGTACTTCTGTTCCAAACTGATACCATGATTTGACCTTGATAATCAGAATCTATCAATCCTGTCAAATTTCCTAAAACAATTCCATTTTTATGCCCTAATCCAGATCTAGGTAAAATTAAAGCAGAAACATGCGAATTATCTATGTGTATAGCAATACCAGTAGGTAATAAAACGGTAGCATTTGGTAATACATCTTTGTTACATGTAATACAAGCCCTTAAATCTAAACCTGACGATCCTGTAGTAGCATAATGCGGAACAGAAAATTCATTGTTTATACGAGGATCTAAAATTTTAATATTAATTTTCATTTTAATGCTGTCACTTGTTTTTATGAATTTTTTAATCAACATATGTATATAAAATACATATAATTTTACATTTAAATAAGCATTAAAAAAACAAACTTTTATACCGTTTTCGTTATTATTATTTCTACAAATTTATATAGTTTCAACGAACAAAATAACTATCTTTAAAACTATAACTAAAAATGTTATTTATTCTGTAAATTAACAAATACTATATGCTATCTTTACTTTAATAAAATACTTAGAAAAATAAAATAAATCTATGTCAATATCACATATTGAATTCATAATTTTAAATAATTAAAATACCACCAATTATAATATAAAATTAGCTGTATTTATGTAAAAAATTATTCTTCTTTAGATACAATATTAATCGCAATCGTTATCGAAATATCATAATGAGGTTTAAAAAAAACATCATACTGCCCTACTTTTCGAAAAGCCCCATTTGAAAGATAAATTTCTCGTTTTTTTACTTCTATTCCACTTAACTTAGATAATAATTCAGAAATATCACGAGATCCTATAGAACCGAACAACTTGCCTTCTTTTCTGGATTTTGAATACATAATAATTGGTTGTGCAACTAACTGAACTTTTTTAGCACGAATTTGAGCTAAAGATAATTTGTCTAATAATTTTTGTTTTATTTCATCTTTTTTTCTCAAAGCCAATGCAATATTTTGTTGAGTAGCTGGTATTGCTTTTCCACGAGGTACTAAAAAGTTACGCGCATAACCTGCTTTAACATGTATTACATCACCTAAATTACCTAAATTTTTTACTTTAGTAAGGAGAACAATTTGCATGAATTAAAATAACCTTATATGGGTTTATATTATTGATGTTGATCTGTATATGGTATTAATGCAAGGTAACGAGCACGTTTTATAGCACGAGCTAATTGACGTTGATATTTTGCTTTGGTTCCTGTTATCCTACTAGGAACTATTTTTCCACTTTCTGAAATATAATTTTTCAATATAGAAATATCTTTATAATCTATTTCTTGAATTCCATCAGCAGTAAATCTACAAAATTTACGACGACGAAAATAACGAATCATGACAAAATATCCTTTTATAATTTTATAAATCATAAATATAATTTTGATACGTTTTTAAAAAATATGTTTAATAAAAATCAATTTTTTAAAAAATCCACAAAATACTCTAATGAACATCACTATTAAGCTTTTTATCATCCCTACAACGCATCATAGGAGATGCTTCTGTTATCGGTTTCTTTAAACATATAATCATGTTTCGCACTATAAAATCATTAAATCGAAACTTATCTGATAATTGTTTAATAGTATCTAAAGAAACTTCAATATTCATTAATATATAATGTGCTTTACGAATTTTAGCAATAGAATATGCTAATTGACGCCTTCCCCAATCTTCAAATCTATGAATTATACCTTTATCATTATAAATTAACTTTTTATATTGTTCTACAATACTTGAAAGTTGTTCACTATGATCAGGATGAACAAGAAATATTATTTCATAATGCCTCACTAGATAAACTCCTTATAACTGATTTAATTCCTAAAATATCGTTAAAAAATTATATTCAATACAAAAATTAAAAAATAAATATATAATATACATCAATAATAAAAAACATTCAATACAAGATATAAAGTTAACATGAAATTTAATACTCTATAAAATTAATATTTAAACAATAGTATTCGATTATACTATAACGTTTAAAGTATAGTTACATACTAAATATAAAATAACCATAACCAAAAAATAACCTATAGTAAATAAAGTATAAATATTAAAAACTCAAAGCTAGAATCAAATCATATATCTTAACTCTAGCTATAAAAATACTATAATATATTTCTAAAAATAGTATCGTTTCTATTAGGACCAGTAGATATAATATTAATAGACATACCTAATATTTCTTCAATACGAAAAATAAAGTTTTTTGCTAAGATGGGTAAACTGTCAAAATTAGTAACACCTAATGTCTTATTATTCCAACCTTGCATTATTTCATAAATAGGAGTAATCATTTGCCAATCCTTATAACAACACGGAATCTTATCATGCTCAAAACTTCCTCTATTTTTATAACCTATGCAAATTTTAATTTCTCTTAAATCATCTAATACATCTAATTTTGTTAAACACAACTTAGATAAAGAATTAATGTTTATAGATCTTTTAAGTAAAACAGTATCTAGCCAACCAATACGACGCTTTCTACCAGTCGTAGAACCAAATTCATTTCCTTTTTTACAAAAATATGTATCTAAATCACCAAAAAATTCTGTTGGAAATGGTCCATTTCCCACTCTAGTAGAATATGATTTAACTACTCCAAACACATGTTTTATATGAGATGGTCCTATTCCAGAACCAACATATGCACTACCAGTAATACTATTAGAAGAGGTTACATATGGATACATACCGTGATCTATATCTAATAATGTTCCCTGAGCACCTTCGAATACGACTAATTTCTTATTATGTTGAGCTATTTCTAAAATTTTAGAAACATCATCTGACATTCGCACTAAAATATCTTTTATTTTAAACATGTCAGCAGAAATACTTTTATAATCTACGCCTTTTTCATGATAAAAATGTACCAACTGATGATTATAATAATCTACATTATCTTTTAATCGACGAGAAAAATAAGACCAATCCTTTAAGTCACCTACACGTAATCCTCGTCTAGCTATTTTATCCTCATAAGCTGGTCCAATTCCACATTTAGTCGTTCCAATAGAATATTTACCTTGTTTTTTTTCTCTAGCTATATCCATAGCAACATGATAACTTAATATTAAATGACAACATTCTGATATGACAATACGATCTTCTACATTATAGTTATACTTTTTCAACAAATTAATTTCATTTATAAAATGCATAGGTGATAATACAACACCGTTAGCTATTAAAGCAGTAACATTACTACGTAAAATCCCAGAAGGCAAAATATGTAAAACAATTTTTTTTCCATCAACCACTAATGTATGACCAGCATTATGACCTCCTTGATATCGAACAACATAATCTGCATTTTCAGTTAAATAATCTACGATTTTCCCTTTTCCTTCATCTCCCCACTGAGTACCTAAAACAACGATATTATCTTTAATCATTAAGTGATTACCTTATCTCTACGCATTAATTTAGTATAAACACTTACCATAGTATTTAGTACAAAAGAAAAACTATAAAACAATAATGTTACTGAATTTTTTTCATATACTTAAAAAAATAATTGTTTTCAGGATTAATAATTAAAACATCTTTTCCACTTTTAAAACTATTTTCATATGCTAATAAACTGCGGATAAAACTATAAAAATTAGGTTCTTGATTAAAAGAATCAGCAAATAACTTAGCTACTGTAGCCTCTCCTTCACCTTTTATAATTAACGCTTTTCTTTGTGCTTCTGATAATACTTTAATAACCTCATAATCAGCCGATGCTCGTAATTTTTCTGCTTCTTCTTGACCTTTCGAACGCTGACTTCGAGCAACAGCTTCACGTTCTGCTCTCATCCTATTATATATTGCATCGGATACTTCAATTGGCAAATTAATTTGCTTAATACGTACGTCAACAACTTTGATTCCTAATTCAGTCATACTATTAGTGTTAATTAATACTCTATTATACTTATTATTTTTAATATCTAACATCATATGTTCATTTTGTTTTCTTACATGATCAGAAGAATAATCTCTACTTCCAGTATTCAAAGCATCTCTTACATCAGTAGTTAATCGACCTCTAGAATCAGTAACAATTTCTTTTACATTAAGGCGCCCCATTTCTGATCGTAGTCGATCACTAAATTTTCGTTTTAATAATATTTCTGCTTGAGAAATATCACCTCCTCCTGTTGCTAGATAATATCGACTAAAATCGCTAATTTTCCATTTTATATAAGAATCAACAATTAAATCTTTTTTTTCTTTTGTAACAAAACGATCTGCCTGATTGTCCATAGTTTGAATTCTGGCATCTAACATTTTTACCGTATCAATAACTGGAAACTTAACGTACAAACCAGGATCATATACCAAAGGTTCATTTTGATTATTACGCAAAACTTTACCAAATCGCAATATAATTCCTCTTTGTCCTTCTTGAACAATAAACAAACAAAGAAATAAAAAAATTAATGTTGTACTAAAAATTACTACAAAAACTTTATTCATATTTTATTCTCTTCCTTTTCTAGAAATATCAACTTGAATAGAATGATTATCTTTTTGATTTACTTCATTCTTTGGAATATCGCTAGAAGTAACATTATCACTAACTTTTTTCTTTGAAATTGAAGTATCGTTTGAAGGAGTATTTTCTTGAGTAGAATTAGAATTTTTTAACAAAGTATTGTTTTTTAAAAATAAGCCATCTAAAGATAATAGCAACGCATTATTATTAACAAATATTTTTCTAGCACTACTAAAAATTCTTTCCATAGATTCGATATACAATCTTTTTAAAGTAATGCTTTTTGCAGCTCTATATACAGGTAATATTTTCGAAAATCTGACTACTTCTCCTTTTGCTTCAGATATAATACGAGATTTATAAGCTCTTGCTTCTTCTAAAATACGTTGTGCTTGACCATTAGCTTTTGGTTGTACCTCATTAGCATAAGCTTCTGCTTCCCTAATATATTGTTCTCTATTTTCTCTAGCTGCAATTGCATCATCAAAAGCAGATTTTACTTCCTCAGGGGGGCGAGCAGCTTGAAAATTTACATCTAATATAGTTATACCCATGTTATACGGTTGTATTGTTTTCTCTATTTCTTTTTGTGTATCACTTCTAACGACAGTACGACCTTCAGTTAGAACTCGATCCATAGTAGAATGACCAATTACCCCACGTAACGCACTATCAGTAGCTTCTCTTAAACTATTATCAGGATAAGTGACTGAAAATAAATATTGAAATGGATTAGTAATACGATATTGTATATTCATTTCTACTCGAACAACATTTTCATCAGATGTTAACATGATACCAGATGTAGCTAATTCTCTAACTGATTTAACATTAATAGGAATTACTTGATCAATAAATAATGGTCTCCAATTTAATCCAGGTTCTACTAAATGACTAAATTTTCCAAAACGCATAATTACACCACGTTCTGCTTCTTTAATGGTATAAAAACCATTAATTGTCAAAACTGATATAATCATAATAAAAATTAATATTACAGGATTTTTAATACATTTCGAAGATCCTGAGCTACCATAAAATGATTGTATTTTTATTTTTAATAAATTAAAAAACTTTTTTAATTCAATAAAAATAAAAAAATTATTTTTTTTATTTTTGAAATCTTCTGAATTTCGATTTTTATCACTCCAAGGATCTAGTTCAGGTTTATTGTTACTTGGCTGATTCCAGACCATATTTATCTCCATCTATTATTAATATTTTCCTTTAACTAACATCGTTTATAAAAAATTTATTTCATAAAATATTAACATACCTTATTTTTATATTAATCAGCTACAAACTATATCTATAAGATATATTTTACATACATAATTTTAACACACATTAGACAAACACCTAAAAGTCTACCTTAAATTATATTAAAAAAGCAGTATCTAATACACTCTCTTATTTAGATATACAAATACCCCATTATATCTACTAAAACATTGTACAAAATTACTATCAGATTTTATATAATAAAACTCTTATATTAAAAAAAATATATATCAAACATTCAATACAAAAATCATCATAACAACAATAATATTTTGATAATACTTATTATAGTTCAAAATTTCATACATTAAAATTTTAAAAACTATACAACTTATACGTTTGTAATATAATACTAAAATACATATAAGCTCTTAAACATTATAACTTTTTAAGAATTCGAACTATTTTATGACTTAAAACATCTAAATTATCATTACTCTTTAATTTATATAAATTTTTCCAATTTTTTAACCATGTTAATTGACTTTTAGCCAATTTTTGAGTAGCAATTATGGACGCATATATCATTTCTTCATAACTTATATTTTTTGTAAGATAACTCCACATCTGTCGATATCCAACACAACGCATAGAAGGTAACTCAGAATTTAAATCACCACGATGTAACAAACGTTCTACTTCGCTTTGAAATCCCAATAATAACATTTTTTTAAAACGAGCATAAATATTATCAACTAGCCAATTTTTATCTTGTGGAACAATAGAAAATTGAATTACTTTATATGGAAATATGTAATTTTTAAGCTTAGTCAATTCAGTTAAAGTTTTTCCTGATATATAAAATATTTCTAACGCCCTTAATACTCTCTGAAAATCATGAGGATGAATTCTTGTCGAAGATATGGGATCAATTTTTCTTAATTTATTATATAAAGTTGTTTTATTCTTTTTATTTATCAGATACAAATATGAACGCACATCATAATTAGAAGCAGGCAATTTTGGTAATCCCTCCAATAACGTTTTAAAATAAAACATTGTACCACCTACCAATAAAGGTATCTTCCCTAAAGAAAGAACATGTTTGATTACTTTTAATGCGTCTCTTTGAAATGCACCTACTGAATATGCTTCTGAAGGATCTTTAATATTAATTAAATGGTACGGATCACACAATAATTCTGCGCGTGTTGGTTTATCTGTACCAATATCCATTTCACGATAGATTAATGCCGAATCAACACTAATTAATTCAACTGGAAGTAATCGTTTTAATTTCATCGCAATAGTACTTTTACCACATGCAGTAGGACCCATTAAAAATATTACTAATGGATAATCTGAATTTATATACTCAATAATCATATTTTTAATAAGCTTAGTATTAAATCAATGTCAATTAGCTATACAAATATTAGAACAAAACATAATTTAAAAACACTTGACAATATTTACTTAATTTCAATAATAATGCTGTAATTTGTAAAAAATTCCAATATAAATCTTAGCTTTAATATTTTTAAAAATATTTTAGTTAATTCAAACAAAGGGAATTATTTTTCGTTTAGTTAAACGATTACATATAATTAAAATTATGTTATCTAAACAATAGATAAAAAAAACCAAAAAACAAATAAAATTCAATCGAATTTATGAAAAAAATAATTCAAACCAATTTGAAATAATAGATCTTTACGTATATAAAAAATCTTATTGTGATCTCAATGTATGATAATAAAATGAGAAACATCAAAAAACTTCAATTTAATTCTATTAATTTTTATTTCTATTTCCAATTTAAATTTATATACTCGTTATTTAGTTATAGACGATGATGACGAAACTTTTTTTCATTTTTAATTAATAAATAATTATAAATAAATTGCTAAATACAATGAAATATTTTTTAAAATAAAAGTTTTCATAAGATATTTTTATTACTCAAAATTAATTAATGTATATTTAATTTCATGTTTAATACATTAGAACTAAAAGAATAACATATTTATTTATTTTAAATCTTTTAGAAAAAAAAGTTATACCAACACAAATTTTATTTTTTAAGATCCACTGTAACTTTAACGTTGAAGTACAACAATGACTAACTCGTTTTTCAAAAGATATAAAATAGTTTAATATATAAATCTATAGGTTAAAACACGTAGAAAATATTAACTTCTTTTTTTTAAGATGTATATTAACGTCTAACTCGTTAGTATTCATATTAAAGTAAAAAATATATGAAGCTTTGTATTCATTATTATATATTTTTTATACTACTTGAAAAAATATATTAAATAATATTATTATACGCAATACAGTTAATTAATATAAAAATATTAAATACATTTATTTATAGCATTATTAACATGAATATATCCATCTACGAACATTCATACTATCCTATTCATTACCAAAAATACTACCCTATTTAAATTAAATTCAAAACAATTATATTAGTTTTATTTTATTTTTTCATCCTTAATTTTAATACTTATAATAATATCGAAGTAATTTATTATTATATTTTAAACATACACTCATAGAATGTCTAGATAAAAGATAGGAAACGCACCATTTCATCAACTTTTATAAATTTAGAACATTCAAACATGATTTTTTTTTGACAAACTCACTTATTAAAAAATAAATCTAAAATAATTAGCGTGATTCCTTGAAAATAAGATATTGAATATAAAAAAGCCTCAAAATTTTTATTAGTAAAAACACTCTATCCTATTCTTTCTAAATAATGCCGAAAGATCATGTTCATCGAGATATTGAACTAATACGAGAAAAAATATTTCACCAAAAAAATCCTAAAGTAATAATGTACTCTAAATCTCATATAAAATAAATTTTACTTGTTAAGCACTGAATCAATAAAAAAACTAAATCTTGTTTTCGAATTCCAATACTATTTGTTTCTAACATTAACTAAACCTAATTTATTATTTTTAAATATTAACACTAATTTGCGCAAAACCAAAATCTATAATTGTTTTCCATTAATTCTTCTACAGACATTGGAAAACAAATAATTTCTCCTATAAAAATATAATTTAACACCATCTTTTAAGAAAAATAAACAATAAACATATACTTGAGTCTATAAATAATAAAACAAACAGTATTAATACTAAAATATTTACTTAATGCAACACACATTTTGATTAAAGTTAAAAATATGAATTGAGTACAAATATATTTTTAAAATAATAAAATTTACAATATAATGAACTAAATATACTTAAAATAAACTAAATATTAAATAAAATTTTTATTATTACATAACTGATTTTTAAAAAAGAAAAAATTTTTATTAATTAAATCTACTACAGGTAATCTTAAATCTAATCCGCTAATCTCAGATAAAATATAATTCACTCCTTTAGTTTCAATTAGATCACTCAATTGCACCGCTTCACTATCATGAATATTTGTATAACACAATGCAGCAGCTACACCTTTTATTAAGTTAATATTAGAACATTGATACTCTAAAGTTCCTAAAATAGGTTTTATCAAACGATCATTTTTACGTAGTTTTCTCAAAGGATTACGACCCACTCGTACTAAATCATCAATAAAATGAGCATTTTTAAATCTAGATAAAATTGAATGAATATATCTATTGTGCAAAATTTTATCCCAATTATATCGTAATTCTAATACATTTCCACTTTCACTCATAGCACCATACACCACATCATATATTCTCTTATCTAAAATAGCACTATAAACATTACTGTACCCATATAATAAACCTAAATATGCAGTAATTGCATGTCCGGTATTCAAAGTAAATAATTTTCTTTCAAAACATGCATCTAAATTATTACTTAATTGCATATCAACAATTTTGGGGACATTACCTCGAAATTGATTTATATCGCATATTAATTCTTTAAACGGTTCTACTCTTACAAATAATATATCATTTTTTCTTTTATCATTACATGATATAATTCTATCTACTACTGTATCTACAAATCCAATATTGTTCTCTAAATATCGATGATACTTTTCAGATAATAAATTTAGCACACATTTTTTTAATTCCGAACTACAACGAAAAGAATTTTCACATGCAATAATATTAACATAATTATTTTTTTTTATTTCTATTTTATGCATAATTCCTTTCGAAATTATATCCGCCAATGTATTAACATTGTTTACTCCTACTGCTGTAGTAATTATATCTGATTCTGCTATGATAGATAAAATATTAGGATCGTTAATATGTATAGCCTGTATTCCTTGAATGGAATCTAAAAAAAATTTTTTACTCAATATTTCAATGTCATATTTGCGACACGCATTAATAGAATTAACAATATTTTCATTAATATCAGAAAAAGTTAAATGAAATCCCGAATGTGCTAATATCTGTCCAATAAATCCTCTACCTATATTTCCAGCTCCAAAATGTAATGCTTTCATCATCATTCCTAGTTATAATAATTAATAAATCTATTCCTATCAATAATTTTAAAATAATATTTATTTTATATATTTATACTAAATTTTAAATAATTATTATTAAATGTTTCGAGAAAATAATCTTAATACATCGCTAACACAACTGGTATTAGACAAATGTTTAATTACTTTACTATCATCTAAAATACTCGTAATATTACTTACTACTGTAACATGTTCGTTATTACGAGCTGCAATACCAATTACTAAAAAAGCAATATCATCTGGATAATCTCCAAAACGCACACCTTTTGGAAATTGACAAAAAATAGCTCCAGTTTTCAATATAGAATCTTTTGCTGCTATAGTTCCATGAGGTAAAGCTATTGATTCTCCCAACCAAGTAGACATAATTTCTTCTCTTTCTAACATTGCTGCAATATATTCTTTTTTTACATATCCCTGATTTACTAATTGCATACCTATAAATTTAATAGCTTCTTCTTTATTCCTAGCAGCTTGATTTAAAAATATGTTCTGTTTAGTAAAATAAAATAAGTTATTATTTAGTTTTACTTCTTTTTGTTTTTTTAATTTAATATTCTTTACTAAGCCAGTAGAATCACAAATATTTCTTGTAATTAAATAACTTCCTAATGCTTCATAAAAATCATTGTCCAAAAAATTATTTAAAGATAAGTGCTGAGATTTCGGGTGTTGTATTTTTGCTCGTTCAGTAAGATTCTTATGCGTAATAACTAAATCAATATCATTAGGAATTGAATCAATAGCAAAGTTAGCCACAACAACATTAATATTCAAATCGTTTAATTTCCTTCTTAATATTCCTGCTCCTATTGCACTCGATCCCATACCAGCATCACAAGCAACAACTATATTTTTCACTTGTTTAGAAAAATTGAAATTACGACTACTAATTTCTTTCATATCATAATTCAATCCAACATTTTCTTTAGTATGTTTTTTACAAGAACCTACAACGTTTGTACGAGTTTTTTCATTAAATATTTTTAATATTACAAAAGAAATTAAAAAAGATACCAAGAAAGATGCAGTAACTGCAGAAGTATTAACAAAATATGAACCCCTTGGAGTCATAGCTAAAATTGATATAATAGAACCAGGAGAAGCTGTAGACATTAATCCACCTTTAAATAACATTAATATAAATATATTAGTCATTCCACCTAAAATTAGTGCTATAATTAATTTAGGATTTAATAGAACATAAGGAAAATATACTTCATGTATCCCTCCAAACAACTGAATAATTACAGCATTTCTTAAAGCAAACTTAGCATCTTTATTTCTATATTCTATACAAAATAAAGCCATAAGTGCACCAATTCCTGGGCCTGGATTAGATTCAATCAAAAAGAAAATAGATTTATTAAATATATCTACTTCTTGCATACCTAAAGAAGAAAAAATACCATGGTTAACAGCATTATTTAAAAACAATATTTTTGCAGGTTCAATAAAAATTGAAATTAAAGGCAAATAATTGTTTTTAATCATCAAATTAATACCATATTCTAAAATATGAGAAAATTCTTCAATTGCTGGGCCTATAGCAAAAAAAGATACTATTGACAATAATATTCCAATTATCCCAGCTGAAAAATTATTTATTAACATTTCAAAGCTACTAGAAACTTTACCTTTAACAATTTTATCAAACCAAAAAACAACCCAACCTCCCAATGGTCCAATTATCATTGCTCCTAATAACATTGGCAAAGTAGTATTGACTATAGCCCCCATTACAGCTATGCTTCCAACAATTGCCCCTCTTTTTCCACATATTAACCGACCACCAGTACTAGCGATTAAAATCGGAAAAAGATAAATTATCATCGGATTTATTATTTTTTTTAAATTTTCATTTGGTATCCACCCAGAATGAAGAAATAATCCACTAATCAATCCCCATGCAATAAAAGCACTAATATTTGGCATAATCATTTTACTCAAAAAACGACCAATATTTTGAATTCTAACTTTTATTAACATTGACATGTTTGTTCCTCAATCCCATCGATCAAATTTATAAAAATAATTATTTTTACAATATAGATATAAACTACACAGTGCTAATGACAATATTCCTAAATTTATAATCTTTAAAGCATGATCTTTAACATTAAATAATAAACTTACCAAATATATAAAAATACACATATATACAATGTATAGTAATCAAATATTACAAATATTTTTTATAATAAAAAATTTTTCATTAAATTAAATATCAAAATATAAATTATTATAATATCTTTACAAACTTAATATTAAATTATTTTCAACATGTTAGAACTTAAACAACTTACTTGAAAAAATAAAAACTACCGAAAACATATATAAAATAAATATTACTTTGATACATCTAGTAAAAATTTATTATTATTAAAAAATAAAATCACAGAAAAACTACAGCACATATAATAAAAGTTTATGCATTACATATTAACGAAGAGATTTATAAAAGTTAATTAATCCATTAGTGGACGAATCGTACATCATCTCTTTAAAATCATTGGTTAAACCAAAAGAAATAGATTTTGCAAGTTTTTTGCCTAACTCAACCCCCCACTGATCAAAAGTAAAAATATTAAATATTACGCCTTGAGTAAAAACTTTGTGTTCATATAATGCAATTAATGAACCTAAATTATAAGGATCAATTTTATATAATAAAATAGAATTACTAGGCCTATTACCTTCAAATGTTTTATATGGAGACACATTCCACAGTTCTCGTGATCGTTTTTTAATATTATTTAACTCATTTTTTGCAATATTTTGAGATTTTCCAAAAGCTAAAGCTTGAGTTTGCGAAAAAAAATGAGAAAGTAATTGAATATGATGATCAACTAAAAAATGGTTATTAGGGCATATAGACGCAATAAAGTCACAAGGAATTAATTTAGTACCTTGATGCAATAATTGATAAAACGCATGTTGTCCATTAGTACCTTGTTCTCCCCAAACAATAGGTCCTGTTTGCCAGCCAACACAATTACCGTTTCTATCAATATTTTTTCCATTTGATTCCATGTTAGTTTGCTGTAAAAAAGCAGGAAAACGACGCATACCTTGATCATACGGTAGAATCGCTTCTGTTTCTGATAAAAAAAAATTATTATACCAAATACCAATTAATGCTAATAAAACAGGTATATTTTGACTCAAATCCGTATTTAAATAATGCTGGTCCATAGCATAAGCACCATTCAAAAGAAGTAAAAAATTGTCAAATCCGATAGCAAGAGATACAGATAATCCTACAGAAGACCATAATGAATAACGACCACCCACCCAATCCCAAAATATAAATGTATTTTCCAGCTTAATCCCAAAATTAATAACATTCATTACATTAGCAGATATTGCAATAAAATGTTGATCAAAAAATTTGTTTGTATGAAAATACTTAGTCATCCATAATTTAGCGGTATTGGCATTCATAATAGTTTCTTGTGTGGTAAACGTTTTAGAAACAATTAAAAATAAAGTCGTTTCTGGATGAACTTTTTTAAAAACACTAGAAATATGCGCACCATCCATATTGGAAACGAAATGTATTTTTAGATGATTTTTATAAGCACTTAACGCTGTTACTACCATAGATGGACCTAAATCTGAACCTCCAATTCCAATGTTTACTACATCAGTTATTAATTTTCCTGTATATCCTTTCCATTCTCCGCTAATAACTGCTTTTGAAAATGATTCCATTTTCTCAAGCATTTTCCGAATATCAATCATGACATCTTTATCATTATAAATGATAGGAGTTTGATTATTATTTCTTAATGCTGTATGTAGTACAGCGCGATTTTCAGTCCGGTTAATTTTTTTCCCGTTAAACATAGATTGAATTGCGTTAACTAAATCTACTTCTTTTGCTAACATTAACAATTTAACTATTGTATCGCTAGTAATTCTATTCTTAGAAAAAT
This sequence comes from Buchnera aphidicola (Meitanaphis flavogallis), assembly GCA_039830035.1. Taxonomy (NCBI): domain Bacteria; kingdom Pseudomonadati; phylum Pseudomonadota; class Gammaproteobacteria; order Enterobacterales; family Erwiniaceae; genus Buchnera; species Buchnera aphidicola. The sequence goes on from CP140038.1 coordinate 585,154, forward strand.
CAACTAATATCTGATCATTAAAATTTATTGAAAATTTATGAAATCTATCTTTATCTTGACAAAATAAATCTTTCATATGTACATTTTTTATATCATGAAAATGTTTTTTTAAATTTTTCCACGCATTAGTATCAATAGGATTAATGTTTTTCATAAAATTTCTCACTAATTTAAAATTTTAAAACGTCGTTATTCTAGAAAATTTATATTAAAATGTTTTTAATACATTTCATATATAAAATTGTTGATTAAACTAACATTATTTTTTAAATATATTTGTATCGTGTTTATCACTCGTAAAAAATTTACAATATTGTTTCTAAAATACATCGTAATTCATTTTTTAAAATAAAATAAATAGTCATGCTTATTAATATACATATTTTTTCTACTTGTTTAAAATAACTTTAACACATTAGAAAAATTCAAATATTATCTAATTTTCAATAATTATGTTTACTCTGATTAAAAAACATATATATCAAAATTTTATAATAATTTTAAAAAATTAATAAAAATATATAATTATCTGTATGATACATAATAATATTGCATCATTTAACATTCATAACATTACATGTTATGTTAAAATTTCCACAATAACATAACAACTATAAGACAAACATGATTAATTATTACTTATCAAAACAGAAAAATGAATATTACTCAACATAATTTAATATGGATTGATTTAGAAATGACAGGCCTAAATCCCGAAAAACATAAAATTATTGAAATTGCTACATTAATAACTAATATTAACTTAGAAATACTATCTACTGGACCAGTTATAGCCATTTATCAAAAACATACCCAATTAATACAAATGAATCAATGGAATCACAATACTCATCGCAAAAGTGGACTCATAAAAAGAATAAAAAATAGTTTTTACAACAACAAATTAGCTGAACTTAAAACTATCTCTTTCCTCAAAAAATGGGTTCCTAAAAATGCATCTCCAATGTGTGGAAATACAGTGAGTAAAGATAGACAATTTTTATCTAAATACATGCCTACTTTAGAAAAATATTTTCACTATAGACAAATAGACGTTAGCACAATAAAAGAACTAGCTATAAGATGGAATCCTGAAATATATAAAACATTTAAAAAGAACCATAATCATCAAGCATTAAATGACTTATATGAATCAGTATATGAATTAAAACATTATAAAAAACATTTCTTAAAAAATTAATTGTAATTATGAATATAAAATGTTTATATAAAATTATGTTTTTAAAACCATTTATAAATTTTTATTAATTAACACTTGAATTTTTTTTATTTTTATAATAAAGTTTATTTTAATGCGGGAATAGCTCAGTTGGTAGAGTACAACCTTGCCAAGGTTGAGGTCGCGAGTTCGAACCTCGTTTCCCGCTATTTTAATGTTAAATTTAGGAAAAATTTATGCTTTATTATGTATTTTATGTGATATTTTTTTTATTTAATGTAACTTCTTTCAATCCTGTATACGCATCATCTGAATTGTTATCTCATTACAAAAAACATAATAATAATATATATGTTTTTAATATAAAACATAATGCAATATCATTGCATCACTATCGTTTTTTTTATATTTTTAAAAAATTTTTTTTATAAAATTTATCCTAAAACTAAAAATTTTCAATTTAAACATTTAATCTCAGCTAATTCAGATATAAATAATAAAAATTACAAAAAAAAAACATTTCATAAAAAAAGTTTTATCCAAAAATATCAAAAAATAAAAAAAATTGTCATTGCTATTGATGCTGGACATGGAGGACAAGATCCCGGAGCAATTGGAATTAACAAAACTCAAGAAAAAAATATTAATCTCGCAATTTCTGAAAAATTAAAACACAAATTAAACAAATCAAAATTATTCCAAGTAATCATGATAAGAAATGGAAACTATTACTTATCTATTGAAGAACGTATTAACATTGCTAAAAAGAAAAATGTTAATTTATTAATTTCTATTCATACTAATTCATCAAACAATCCAAAAATATCTGGATTATCTACGTGGATTTTATCAAAAAAAAGAATGAACTCTGAAATACATTACTTATCAAAAAAAAACACGAAAAAAATAAAATTATTCAAAAAAAATAAAAAATATTTTTTAAAAAAAAACACAAAACCATACTTAAAATCAATTATGTTAGACTTACAATTCAATCATATTCAAAAATCAGGATACTTATTAGCCAAAAAAATTATAAAAGAACTTAAAAAAACTCATTCTGTATATGAATCTCATCCTAAACGTGCCAGTTTTGGAATATTAAAATCTCCTAATTTTCCATCTATACTCATAGAAACAGGATTTATAAGCAACACATCAGAAGAAAAAAAACTAAACAGCGAAACTTATCAAAAAAAAATTGTCGATTCTATATATCTTGGATTAACGAAATACTTTTTTAAAATACCATGCAAACTAAAAAAATAAAACAACGTTTTTAAAAAACAAACTCATACTTTATTTTTAAAAAATTTATCTCGTTATCAACTATTCATTTTAAACTTTTTATTAAACTTTTCAATGCGACCACCAGTATCTGCTATTCTTTGTTTACCAGTATAAAAAGGATGACATTGAGCACATATATCAATATTTATATTTTTACGCAACGTAGAAAAAACTTTAATAGAATTACCACACGAACACATAACTGATATTTCAGAATAATTAGGATGAATATTTTTTTTCATAAAGCCGTCCATTTTTATATTTTAAATACAAAATGTTAATAACATAATATACTTTTATAAAAAACAAATTTTAATAGAGCATCATAACATCAAAAATTATAAGAAAAAAAATTATTTTTTTTAAATAAGTATACTGCTATTATATATATTTACAACTACCGAAATCAATATACTTATTTTTTAAATTTTATAATATATATTTACCCAATAAATGGTTAAAAAATAAATATTACTTGATAAAAAACAATCTATTTCATATTTATTTTTAATTAAAAACAACATATTTATTCCAAACAATATAATATCTTAAAAATGATTAACAAAGATTTTTTATTCTATAATACATTTAAGTACACTACTCTAAAAAAAAATAGTACTAAAACTAATAACATTGTTATAATTACCATGTTAATATCAATTATAATATTATCATTGATCATATCAATCAATATATTATTTGAACCAAAAATATTACAAAATAAAAATAGTTATTTAAAAACTAAAGAACTAAAAAAAAGAAACATAAATAATATTCCAAAACAACCTAAAGAAAAATGGAAATACATATATGAGTTGAAAAACGATATTTAAACATCGTATGATTATGCATTCAAAAAAACACATGCGAACATTTATACACTGATTAACTCATGCAACAGCGTTTATATTTAGCATATTATGTTTACTTATAAAACCTATCAAAACGTTAATCAGTCTAACCACTATTTTTTAGAAATAAAACAACTAAAAAATCATACATATAATAAATACAATGCTTTTTCTTTAAAAAAATAAACTATTAAATATAGTACACAAAACAACTACCACAATAAATATTTTAAATATTCTTCTAACAAATGTTAAAATCTAATCATTAACATTTTAATGTGATCAAAGTGTATATAAGGAAATACATTTTATGACAACCATTATTAGTGTTCGCCTTAAAAAAAAAGTAGTTATCGGAGGAGATGGACAAGCAACATTAGGTAACACTATTATGAAAAGTAATGTTAAGAAAGTAAGAACATTATATCATGATAAGGTCATTGCAGGATTTGCTGGAGGAACAGCTGATGCATTCACATTATTTGAATTATTTGAAAAAAAATTATTAATGTATCAAGGACACCTGCAACGCGCAGCAATTGAATTAGCTAAAGATTGGCGTACTGACAAAATATTACGTAAACTCGAAGCTTTACTAGCAGTAGCAAATAAAGAAAAATCATTTATTATTACAGGAAATGGAGATATAATTCAACCAGAAAACGATCTTATGGCTATTGGTTCTGGTGGTCCTTATGCACAAGCAGCAGCACAAGCAATGTTAGAAAACACTTCTCTTACTGCAAAACAGATCGTAAAAGCAGCACTTAAAATTACCTCTAAAATTTGCATATATACAAATGATGTTTTTACTATTAAAGAACTAACTTCAGAAAAGTAAGGATTATCTTTATGTCAGACATGACTCCCCGCGAAATAGTTACAGAACTTAATCGATTCATCATTGGCCAAGAAAAAGCAAAACGAGCTGTAGCCATTGCTTTACGAAATCGCTGGCGTCGTATGAAATTAAAAAAAGAATTAAGATCTGAAGTAACACCCAAGAACATCCTAATGATAGGTCCTACTGGAGTAGGAAAGACAGAAATTGCTAGACGATTAGCAACATTAGCTAAGGCTCCATTTATTAAAGTAGAAGCTACAAAATTTACAGAAATAGGATATGTAGGAAAAGAAGTAGACTCAATTATCAGAGATTTAACAGAATTATCCATAAAAATGGTACGCAATCAAGCATTTAAAAAAAATAAAAGCAAAGCAAAAGAAATGGCAGAAGAACGAATTTTAAATGTTTTAGTTCCTACTATTGAAAAAGAATGGAAAGAATCGGAAATCTCTAATAAACCTACTGCAGCTATTCAATTATTTAAAAAAAAATTGCGAGAAGGACAATTGGATGAAAAAGAAATTGAAATAAACATTTCTACAGCACCCATGGGAGTAGAAATAATGGCTCCACCAGGAATGGAAGAGCTAACCAATCAATTACAATCATTATTTCAAAATTTAGGAGGGAGAAAAAAAAATATAAAAAAACTAAAAATTAAAGATGCAATGAAACTACTAATAGAAGAAGAATCAACTAAATTAATCAACTTAGAAGTACTCAAACGAGAAGCAATCTATGCAGTAGAACAACATGGAATTGTATTTATTGATGAAATCGATAAAATATGTAAAAACAGAGGATCAACGGGACCTGACATTTCACGAGAAGGAGTACAACGTGACTTATTACCATTAATTGAAGGTTGTACAATTTCTACTAAGCATGGTATGGTCAGAACAGATCATATTTTATTTATCGCATCAGGAGCTTTTCAAATTTCTACCCCTGCAGATTTAATTCCAGAACTACAAGGTCGACTTCCAATCAGAGTAGAATTACAAGCATTAACAATTGACGATTTTGAATTAATCTTAACAGAACCAAAAGCGTCAATAACTGTCCAATACAAAGCTTTAATGCAAACAGAAAAAGTTCAAATAAACTTTACTAAAGAGGGAATTCGACATATTGCTGAAGCGGCATGGAAAGTCAATGAATCAATAGAAAATATTGGCGCTCGTCGACTATATACTGTATTAGAGCATTTAATGGAAGATATTTCATTTAATGCTAGTGAGAATAAAAATGAATTAACAATTAATATAGACGAAAAATATGTAAGTGAACATTTAGACAACCTTGTTCTAAATAACGATCTAAACCGATTTATTCTTTAATTATTTCAATGAGTAATTTTTTAATAAGAAGCAAATCACTTTCCTATCTTAGGAATAAAGATAGGAAAGATATTGTACTTGTAATAAGAAATATTATTCATTTAAAAAATTATATTAAAATAAATATTACTTCAAATATTCATGATATAATATATAATAATTTTATGTGCGAATAATATATGTACATAATACACTATCTTTTAATAATTTTAATAAATAATATATAAAAACTCTACATATTATTTATTTTACTCAATAATCCATTTAGCATATCTTTCCAAATATCTCTTTCTTCTTTTAATTTTTTATTTTCTTCTTCCAATTTAACACTATTTGATAATATTAAATTCATTTCTTGTTTTTGATTATCGTTTTTTTCCTTTAATTCTTTTACTTCCATTTGTAACAACAAAATAGTATCAATAGCTTGTTGTATTTTTTCTTCTAACTTCGAAAATGTCTCAAAAATCATTAATTAATTTCCTTATAAAAATATCACTGTTTTTATTCTTATATTAAAAAATAAAATACTTTTAATCAAATTTATAAAAGCATAAAAAGATATTCATGTTTTAGAATTATTAAAAATTTTTTTGAATTTATACAACAACAATTTTTAATAATTCTATTATTTAAATGAAACAACATTATAAAAATTTCGATGTTTGCATAAAGATTATTATAACTATATCTTATTTATATCAAGTAATTTATTTGTCAAAAAATTTATATAACTAAAACCAAAATACTAGCTATAACATAAAATATTAATATACGTTGTAAAATAAAATATTTCGAGATATTAATAAATGAAAAAATTAATTTCATAAAATTTACTTTATACAATTCATTATATAAAAAATTTTATAGAATCATAAATTTATTTATTCTGAAATCCATGCCATTACTTTGTTCAAAAACTCTACGCCTTGTGTAGTTAATATAGATTCAGGATGAAATTGAAAACCACAAATTTTTTCACTATCGTTACGAACAGCCATTACCATATTATTGTAATAAGCATTTACAATCAATGTTTTAGGAATATTACTACAAATAAGAGAATGATACCGTGCTACAGAAAAAGGATTAGGCATACCGAAAAACATTGCTTTTTCGTCATGCGTAATTAAAGAAGATTTTCCATGTAATATTTCTCCAGCACATTCTATATTTCCTCCATACATCTTTACAATAGCTTGATGTCCTAAACAAATACCAACAATCGGAATTTTTCCTCGCATTTCTTTTAATAAATCAGGCATACAACCTGCATTATCAGGATTTCCAGGACCTGGAGATAACATCAAAACTGGATTACACATTTTAGAAATTTTTGTTAAAATAATATCAATAGGGGTTGTATTACGATAAATAACAACATTATAATTATTAGTTCGAAGTTGATCAACTAAATTATAAGCAAACGAATCAATATTATCTAATAAAAGTACATTATTATTCATTATTAATACTCTATATGACAAGAATGCGACTCAGCAATTGCTTGTAATACTGCTTGAGCTTTATTTTTACTTTCGTCTACCTCTGATTGTGGTATAGAATCTAAAACTATTCCAGCTCCTACTTGAATAGTAGCAATATTATGTTCAACATATGCAGATCTAATTACAATACATGTATCTAAAGACCCTGAAGCAGTAAAATATCCTATAGATCCTCCATAACTACCTCTTCTTTCTCCTTCTGCATTAGAAATTAACTCCATTGCTCGAATTTTAGGAGCACCACTTAAAGTTCCCATATTCATGCATGCTTGATACGCATGAAATACATCTAAATTAGATTTTAATCTTCCTACTACTCTAGAAACTAAATGCATCACATGAGAATAGCGATCTACTTGAGTTAAATCTGCTACATAGCGAGTACCAGGATCACAAATTTTAGCTAAATCATTGCGAGCTAAATCTACTAACATTAAATGTTCAGACAGTTCTTTATGATTAGTTCGCATTTCTAATTCTATTCTGCTATCTAAATCTAAATCTAAAGATCCATCTATTTTTCTTCCTCTTGGTCTAGTTCCTGCAATAGGATAAATCTCAATTTGTCTAGATGATTCATCATATTTTAAAGCACTTTCTGGAGATGCTCCAAATAAAGTAAAATTGGCATCTTGCATGAAAAACATATATGGACTAGGATTATTCTTTTTTAATACGTCATAAGCAGCTAATGAATCAATACACGGTAAATAAAACCGTCTTGAAGGAACTACTTGAAAAACATCTCCAATAAATATTGATTTCTGCATGTTTTTAATAATATTACTATATTCTTGATCTGTTTTATTATATTTTAAAATCATTTTCTTTAATATTACAGGTTTCAATGAATGTAAATATTGGGACAATTGTTCTTTTACTTCTAATAATCTACGTTTCAACCTACTTTTTTCAAAAACATCCATGGAAAATATACTAGCTTGTATATAACAAGTTTTTTTCTTATGATTTAAAACTAATAATGTTTCAGCTAAATAAAAACAAAAATCAGGACAAGATTGAGTTGTTTTTAATTTTGGTAATGACTCAAAATGAGATACTAAATCATATGCAAATAAACCTCCAAAAAACATAGATTTAGAATCCATATTATTTGTAATACTTCTTATTAAAAACCGTATTGAATCTAATACAGACAATGCATGTAATTTTTGATCTTCATCTATATTTCTTGGAATCTCAGGAAATTGAACTCTTAAAAATTTTTTATGAGATAATATTTTTACTTCTTTTGGCAATAAAGATTTAAAAGTAGGTAATAAATTTTCTCCATTTTTCGTTAATGCTTCCAATGTTACTATTTGGTTTAATGCCGAAATTCGTAAAGCAGAATCTATAATCATCATACTTTTTAAATTATATCTTTTATTAATTTCAGCCGATTCTAAAAGTAATGTATTATTTTTTCCACGACAAATATGATGAAAAATAGCTGTCGGATTTGATCGGTACTGCGCTTCAACTTTCAAAACATCCATTATATTAAGATGTTTATTTATTTTTTTATATTGTTTCATATTATTTTACATCTATAGTCAGTGTAAATACTTAAAAATATTACATTGTATTTTTATTACACTAATATAGTTTATTTTATGATTATACAAAAAATTATAACACATGATCTATGACAATAATAAATTGAACTAATTTAAATATTTGTAATGTCAAAATTCTCCAATATCGCATTACATGTTATCAATTATTTTTATATACACTTTTCTCATATAACATTTAAAAAATCAAAATACTAAAAATATAATATTATGATATATTTTTACTAAATTAAACATCAATTTAAATACAAGTATAAAAATTCTTAAAAATAACTAAAACTAAACATTAGTGTACAAAATAAAAAACCATAATCATAATTCCAATTAAATAAAATATATTTATAAATCTTCAACACAGAGAATAACAGTAATTATAAAATATGTTATCTTATTAGTACAATTAAAAAAAGAAATATTTTAATAGATATAAATACTTTTAAAATTATTACTTTTATTTTTTTAAATTTAGTTGCCACACTTTCGCTTATATAATGATAAATATATATTAAAAAATATAGTTTTATTACGCTCATTAATTCTCTATCTAACATATAAAACAAATTACCATTTACGGATGATATAAAACTTTACAAATCTATGTATAATAATATTAAAGAGGATATCTAATATGAACGATTGGACTACAGCTAAAATAATACAAATTAAAAAATGGAATAATACTTTATTTAGTTTAATTTTAAATGCATCTATTCATCCCTTTATTCCAGGGCAATTTTCTAGACTATTATATATCCAAAAAAATGGAACAAAAATTCAAAGAGCATATTCATATGTCAATACACCTGAAGATATTAATCTAGAATTCTGTATCACACTAATACCACAAGGTCAATTAACTCCCAAATTGTATTGCCTATCATGCATGGATAAAATAATGATTAGAAAAACAGCGCTAGGATTTTTTATTTTAAAAGAAATTCCATACTGTAAAAACCTATGGATGTTTGCTACTGGAACAGGAATTGGTCCTTATCTTTCTATTTTAAAAAATGAAAGAAATACCAAAAAATTTAAAAATATTATACTCGTACATGCAGTACGATATTATAATGATTTAATATATTTACCTTTAATTAATAAATTGAAAAAACAATATGATGGAAAACTACATATACAAATAATTATAAGCCGAGAAGTAACTAATTTTTCGTTGCATGGAAGAATTCCAAAATTACTAGAAAATAATATACTAGAAAATAAACTAGGATTTAAAATTAACAAAGACACATGTCATGTGATGTTATGTGGTAATCCTAACATGGTAAAAGATACAAAAAAATTTCTTATAGAAAACAGAGAAATGAAAAAACATCTTCGAAAAAATCCAGGTCAAATTACTAGCGAAAACTACTGGTAAAAATAATACCTCATATTATATAAAAGATCTATCATGCATAAAAATTGATATAACCTTAATATTTATATTCACATAGTAAAAAAAATTTTAAAAACATCGTTTAAAAATCTATTGGAGTAATTTTTATTATTCAAAATATCATTATATACATTTTTTTAAAATTTATAAATGATCAACTAAAAAAATTAAATGCTAAATACTGCAATAAAACGATTAAAAATTAAATATAATACTCCAAACTTTCTATAATTTGTACACATATAAACATGTTTAAGAAATAATATTTAATAGACATAATATTTAAAAAAAATTATAAATTAATCAATAATACTCACTAAATACATTAATGATATTGATCAAAAACTACTAATTATAAATTAATTTTTCTTATTATAATCATTTTTTAAAAATTTGTTTTAATATTTCATGTACTAATGAAATAATCTATAAATATTACAATCGATGAAAAAAAAAGCAATTTATCCTGGAACATTCGATCCAATTACTTTTGGTCATTTAGACATTTTAAAAAAAGCAACAAAAATATTTAATTTTGTTATAGTTGCTGTTTTTGAAGATTCTGAAAAAAAAACCCTATTTAATATAAAAGAACGTATAAAATTAATACAACAAGTTACTTACGAATTTAAAACTATCACAAAAATTATCAGTTTCAAAAATTTATTAGTCCATGTTGCTCAAACTGAAAAAATAGATTATATAATCCGAGGCATGCGAACATCATTAGACTTTGAATATGAATTAAAAATGTTTACCATAAATAAAAAACTAGCTCCAAATTTAGAAAATATTTTATTTTTTCCATCTCCAAAATTCGCTTTTATTTCTTCATCATTAATAAAAGAAATCGTTAAATACGGAGGAAATGCAAAAGATTATATTCCAGAACTAGTACAACACGCTTTATTAAAAAAGTACAAAAAATAAAAATATTATAAATACTATTTTTATTGCATGTCATATATAAAACTAAAATCTAATGAAAAATGGAGTATATAAATTAAAAACATTTTATATACTCCAATATTTTAAAAAATATAAAAATGCTTAAATAGATAATTATTTACTAAATATTACATTAAAAAGTATGCATATTCTATATCTGAAATTTTATCTTTGGATAAAATTGTTGATGCTTGTAATCCAAATGAATCATGCATATTTCCATCTATCTTATGACTTGAATCTAATTTTGATTTACTAGTAGCAACAAGTCGAAATGTTCCATCATTTAATTCATCAACAACATAAGACGTTTTTACATCTTGTACTTTTAAATCAGCTAATTCTGGACGTGCAGAAAATAGTTCAATGTATGGTTTAGAGAATAAATCTTTATTAGAATATGCAGAAATTAATTGTCTTGATTCTAAATTAGGAACTGCATATTTAAAACTATTTAACATTTCTTCTGGAGAGTAATTAGAAATTTGTTGTCCATTAACTTGCAATAAAGAATCATTGCCTTCAAAAAGAAAGTTATCATTCAATTGAGAAGTTTGTCGCAATTGATTAAAATAATTTTGAAACTTATTGCCTAAAAATATTTGATCCTTACCATCGCTAGTTTTGTTCAACGCATACCAATAAGGTTTTTTAACATCGTCGCTTTCGACTTTTTCGTTAACTTGAGTAGAACTATCTGCTACAGGTATACTATTAGTTTGAATTTCAGCATCATCATCTGAACTAGAAGTCAAACTATTATAAAAATCAGTAACAGTAGATATTACACTTTTACCAAAATCTACAGAAGTATTAAATACAGACTCACTGGTATTTTTTATAAATTTAACAGTTGCATTAAAAGCCTGTTCTCCAGTATCATATATTAATGCGCAAGTATCTGATACCGAACTTAATATTGAATCAAAAAAATTCGATAAAGGAGTAAAATTAAATTGTAACATACTTGGCAAAACAAAATCTGGTGTAATTCTTTTGACAAAAGCAAAAGCAGGAATAAGAAATGAAGCAAAACCCTTTAATTGATCCGTTTTTTGTGAATCTTCATTTATTAATGAAAAATCACGAATCATAGTAGCATCCATTGGAAAATCTATAATTTGACCATTATAATCATCAGGATACATGGAATTAACGTCGTCCTGCTGATAAGAAGATAATTGTACTATATCGTTTTGCTTAGAAGGAAAATAAACAGCATTTTTATGTTTTGAAATATCTTGAGGGTGTGTGTTTTTATTCACATTTACAGATTGTACACTATCTACAACTGACATTGATGACATAATATTACGTCCTCTAACTTTTTTTTATTAGTTACTTTTACTTTAATTTAATTTTTTAGTCAAGTTTTGCATTAAACTTTATTGAAAATATTTAAAAAATAAACATAACTAATCGTTTTAAACACATTAACTTTTTAAAATTTATTTAAAATCTTAAAATAATTTTATTTTTTATTAATTACTATTTTAAGGTATATATTTATATATGATAATATACTTAATTTTATCTATTAATATTCTATTTATTTAATCAAAATTTGAACTATTAACTAAAAGCAAAAAGACAAATATTTAGAACATTAAACACTACATTAAAAATACATTTTTATAATATATTATGAACTTTTCTGTACCATAAACTAACTTAATAATTATATATTAACGGAGAATAATAACATAAAAAATAACAAACTTTAAAAAAATTGATATATATAGTAAATTATTATACTAAAATAAATTAAATTTTAAAAATATTAAATACTAATTCATTATATAAATAAAAATTTTAAAACGTCAACAAATTATTAAATCAAAAGTCTTTAAATACTAAATATTAAATAAATAAAATAAAAAGTCTTACTTGATCGTTAACATTATACACTTATTTCTATTTAATAATACATTTTTATTAAAAATTCAATTATTACATACTGTCAGATAAACATTAAAATTTCAACGTTTATCTGAAATTAAACAGTGATAACATGTATCATTATACTAACTTTATAAATTTTAACTAATAAATTTCAAACTAATCCAATATAAACTACTAGATAATATCATAGAAACAGGAAAAGTTAATATCCACGCAACAATAATATTTTTTATAGTACGCATTTGTACTTCATCTCCATTAATCAATATGGTTCCAGTAATAGATGAAGAAACAATATGAGTAGTTGAAACCGGAATTCCAGTATAACTAGCTGTACCTATAGAAATAGCAGATGTTAATTGAGATGCCATAGCTTGCGCATATGTCATATTTTTTGTTCCAATTTTTTCTCCAAATGTCATTGCTATTCTCCTCCACCCTATAACAGTGCCAATAGACAATGATACTGCTACCAGTACAATTATCCATATAGGAGCATATTCAACAGTATATAACAAATCTTTTTTCAAATTATTTAAAAAATGTTTGTCAGTGGATTTAATCATAAAATCTTGATTAATTATATCTATAAATTCAGTGATATAAAGTAATGATTGGCGTAATTTATAACGTTGATCAATATTTAATTCTGTATAACTCAATTTACCTTGCAATAAATTATATGCATAATGGAAAATTGCTAACATTTTTTCATCAGGAGATCGTTTAAAAGACAGAAATTTAATATTCGTTGCACGCGTAGACATAATATCTACACTTTTTTGCAAACTAAATTTGTTATGTATATAATATTTTTCTAAATTTAAAACAGAACTTTTAGTTTGATTGATATCACATTTCGATGCATTTAAATTAACAAAATATTCGGATGGAAAAAGACATATTAAAACTAACATAATTAATCCAATTCCCTTTTGACCATCATTTGCTCCATGCGAATAACTAACACCTATTGAAGATAAAATTAATACAGTTTTAACTAAAAATGGAGGATTAACATTTCGATGACATGGATCATAACTATTTTGAGTTATATTAGTAGTATAATAACAACTGTTATTGTTGCTAATCTTCCAAAAACGTTGAAAAAGCAAAACTAAAATTCCAGAAAATACTAAACCTAATATTGGAGAAATGATTAAAGATAAAAATACATTTAATAATTTACTAAAATTAAAAGAACCAATAATAGAAAAATGATTACTTATAGCATAAGTAATGTTAATTCCAATAATAGTTCCAATCAATGTATGAGAACTAGAAGTAGGTAAATAAAAAAACCACGTGCATAAATTCCATAACATAGCAGCAAATAAAATAGAAAAAATAGCTTTTAAGCCATACGACGAATTAATGTTTAATAACAAGTCAATAGAAAGAAGATGTACAATAGTATAAGCGACACTCAATCCTCCAAACATTACTCCTAAGAAATTAAAAATTCCAGAAACTATAACAGCTAACTCTGAACTAAGTGTATGAGTATAAATTATAGTAGCTATAGCATTAGCAGAATCATGAAAACCATTAATTACTTCATATGACAAAATCATTACAAAAGCAATAATTATTAAAAAATTACTATTATAATTCGAATAAGAAAACAAAAAAGACATAATCCTTAAACCATTTTTTAAAAATATAGATTTAATTCATTATCTGTGAGAAATCTAGATAGAGAAAGAGATAATTGTATACAATTAAAATAAATATAAACATTATACAAAAATAATGATATTAATTACAAAATAAACTTTTTATTATTTTAAAAATACTTTATAAAAACATATTTTATAAATATTAATAGTCAAATACAGTTAGTTCTAAAAAATTATCTTTTTCTTATATTATAAGTTATACTATTTAATCGCATTGCTAATATAATTCCCATACACAAAGCAATAATAACAAATACTGAAATTCCTATCCATTGTCCTATTATCCAAAACATTCCACTAATTGTACCCAAAATACTAGATCCTAAATAATATGAAAACAAATAAATAGATGAAGTATAACCTTTATTATCATTTCCATGTTGACCTATCCACGTGCTAGTAACTGAATGTGCTGCAAAAAATCCAGCTGCAAAAAATATTAAGCCTAAAACAACTAAAATTATTTCATTCCATTGCGAAATTAAAATACCGATAATCATCATAATTAAAGACAATATTAGCATAATGCCTTTAGTATATTTTTTAATAAGCATGCCTGCTTTAGGAGAACTATATACACCTATTAAATAAATCATTGATAACATACCTATCGTGTTATGATCTACATAAAATGGTTTAGACAACAATCTATATCCAATATAATTAAAAATTGTAATAAAACTACCCATTAAAAGAAATCCCATCATAAATAATTTAGATAAAACAGGATTCTTCCATTGTAATATAAAATGAGTAAAAATTTTTCGAGGACGTAACGAAACAGAACGAAAATTTTTTGAATGTGGTAATAAATATATAAAAAAAACTGAAAAAATAAACGCTAAAATACTGATCCATTCTAGTGCTAATCTCCATGAAAAATTTTCTGCTAAAAAACTACTCAAAAACCTACCAAAAAAACCACCAATAGTATTTCCGCTAATATATAATCCCATGGAAAATGATAAAGTATTTGGATGTATTTCTTCACTAAGATATGTCATAGCTACAGCTGCTACACCACTTAACGCTAATCCCGTTAGAGCTCTCATAAATATGACATTTTCCCAACTATTCATTTGCGAACAACAAAAAGTAAAAAAAGTTGCCAGTAATAAAGAAATAGACATAACTTTTTTTCTACCTATTCTATCTGATAATGGACCTGTAAATAACATACCTATTGCCATCATAGCAGTAGAAGATGACAGTGATAAACTACTTTCTGCAGGACTTAAAGAAAAACTCTTAGATAATAAAAATAAAATAGGCTGAACACAATATAAAATAGAAAATGTTGCAAAACCTGCTAGAAACAAAGAAATTGTTACTTCTATAAACTTTTTTGTACCTTTTTCTATATAATATTTATTATCATTTATATTTTCTTGAATTTGCATATCTTTATATTTACTAATATGACGTTGATTTTTTAAAATCAATTTTTTATTTAAAAAATGCAAAATATATTCCTTTTTAAGGATACAATTCTTAATTAAAGATTTTTAAATATATTTAGAAATATTATATTTAAAATTTTTTATATCATCTAAAAGAAATATTGTATATATATCGAGTTTTTCTTGGTAATTATACTATACTTCTCCATTTAAAAATTTTTGCACTGACATATAAAAGAAATATACATAATATATTAATAAAAATATATTATTTAAAAATCTATAATAACATCATAAAAAAAAATATCCATCATACACATGCGTAGCTGAACCTATCATATATAAATGTTCTAAAGATCCATTCCAACATATTCTCAATTGTCCACCTAATAAATCTACTTGAACTTTATTAGATAACATTTTTTCCTTAATTCCTACTGCAACAGCAGCACAAGCACCACTACCGCATGATCGTGTTTCCCCTACTCCTCTTTCGTAAACTCGAAGCAAAATCTGTTTTGTTGAAACAATTTCCATAAAACCAACGTTTACTCCCTTAGGAAACAATTTATGAACACTCAGAATAGAACCGATTTCTTTTACTGGATAATTTTTAATGTCTTTTACAATAATAATACAATGAGGATTACCCATTGAAGCAATATAATATTTTATTACTTTCCCTAAAATTAAAGTAGAAAAATAATTTTTAATATTAAATCCTAAATAAGGTATATATTGTGGTTTAAATAATGGAATACCCATATCCACACATACTTGTTGATTTTTTAATATATGTAAAATAATTATCCTAGTATTAGTACTAATGTAAATAATTTTCTTTTTTACAATTTTATTTAATATTAAAAATAATGCCAAACATCGAGCACCATTTCCGCATTGTGACACCTCTGTTCCATTGGCATTAAAAATACGATAATGAAAATCCGTTTTTTCTTTTATAGGAGATTCTAACATTAATAATTGATCGAAACCAATTCCTGTACGTCGATGAGATAAATATTGTATAATTTGAGGTGTAAAATATAAATTACCTTTAATATTATTTAAAACTATAAAATCATTTTCTAATCCATGCATTTTAGAGAAATTTATTTGCATTTTTTTTTAGCTAACATCATTATATTTATCCTTGTTTTCAATATAATAAATTGTACTATTTTAACAATATAATTCAATTATAATTTATTTGAAAGTACTATGCGTTTTAAATAATATTACAAAACATTTTATATTTTATATTAACTAAATTAAGTAAAAATATTTTTCTTGTATATTATTTATAATAATACTATTGTTATATTACATAAAAATTTCTAAAAAAATATAAAAAAACATATATGATAAACAATCTTGACTTTCATAAATTAACTGATCAACTATTTCTCTCTATAGAACGCAATATTGATAATTATAAAGGAAAATCAGATATTGATTGCGAAAAAAATTATAATGTAATAACAATAACTTTTGAAAATAAAAGAAAAATTATTATTAATAAACAAGAATCATTACATCAAGTTTGGTTAGCTACATATAATTTAGGATATCACTTTGAATATAAAAAACCGAAATGGATATGTCATCGTACTCAAAAAGAATTCTGGTATATTTTAGAAAAATCGTGTTCACATCAAACCCATGAAAATATTAAATTTTCCAATTGAAACGTACAATAAAAATGTTAGTTAACTCTTTCACAACTATAAAATCATCTTCAGCAACTATGTATTATTAAAAAACTCAAACACTATTAATAAATCTTTAAAAATAAAAACTTACACGAAAAAACTAAACAATATATCTCAAAAATTTTTTAATAAAAATTTATTGCATACAAATTAAACAAATTTAATATTTAGAACATATTTTATACTTATTAGAACTATTTGATTATATCAAGTAACATTTATTATTTAAAATAAAAAAAATAATTCTTATGTATTTCAAATAGTAAAAATATTTTTAAAAAAAATTAATTAACTATAATAGAAAGAAACTATTACTAATGTTTTTAACTAAAAATTAATATTTAAATAAATACCCATACATTAAAATAAATATTCTATTAATCTTGATTTAAAAGATTGTCATAATAGTAAAACTTATAATATTGTGTGTAACTAAATTTAAGAATATCATGCCAAAATGTAATGAATATCATGTAAAGTACTGAATGAATACTTACATAAATTATTATTGAAATAATGAATATTATTTAGAATAAATTCAATAGTAAAAAACGTTTTTTAAAAATTTTATCCAAAAAAAAATGAACAATATTTATTAAACATAAATGTTAAAAAACTAAAAAATAAACTACATTTATAACATTTCGTTTAAAATAAGCATTATATTCATTTTTTATAAATCTTAAAAAAATACAAGTAAAAAAATAAACAATTAATTATTAATAATTAATTGTTTATTACTGAAATAATACTGCTCTAAAAAATAAATTTTCGGTGAGAGAGGATTTGAACCTCTGACCTACTGGTCCCAAACCAGTTGCGCTACCAAACTGCGCTACTCACCGAAATAAAAATATTTTTAAAAAAACTACTGAAACATTCAAATGGGTGACCAATGGGATTCGAACCCATGACATCTGGAATCACAATCCAGGACTCTACCAACTGAGCTATGGCCACCATAGAAGTATACATAAATAAAAATATTATAACATTTAAAAAATAAATATTTGCGTTCGACAGGATTTGAACCTGAGACCTCTACCTTCGGAGGGTAGCGCTCTATCCAACTGAGCTACGAACGCTCTTTTATAATGTAATATTATTTATTTACAATCTAGATTTTTAAGCTAACACATTTTATTAAATATTTCAATCAATTTAAAATTATTTAAATCTATAAATATATTAAAAAATTGAATATAAAAAATATCATTATAATAGATAATTTTTATATTCAATTTATAAATCTAAAATAATGATCCTAAAATCACCTAATTTTAAATATTAATCAATAGTACTTAATTTATTATTATTAAAAAAATAATATTAATAGTCACTAAACAAAATTAAGAACGCTTCATCATATCAAAAAATTCATTATTAGTTTTAGTCATTGCCAATTTGTCTATTAAGAATTCCATAGCATCAATCTCACTCATAGGATGAATTATTTTTCGCAAAATCCACATTTTTTGTAATTCATCAGGTTGAGTCAACAATTCTTCTTTTCTCGTTCCTGATCTATTATAATCAATTGCTGGAAAAACACGTTTTTCTGCTATTTTTCTTGATAAAGGTAATTCCATATTTCCTGTTCCTTTAAATTCCTCATAAATAACTTCATCCATTTTTGAGCCTGTATCAATTAATGCTGTTGCTATAATAGTTAAACTACCTCCTTCTTCTACGTTACGTGCAGCACCAAAAAAACGTTTAGGTCTATGTAAAGCATTTGCATCTACTCCACCTGTTAATACTTTACCTGATGCTGGTACTACCGTATTATAAGCTCTAGCCAACCTTGTAATAGAATCTAATAATATAATAACATCTTTTCTATGTTCTACCAATCTTTTTGCTTTTTCAATCACCATTTCTGCCACCTGCACATGTCTAGAAGCTGGTTCATCAAATGTAGAAGCAACTACTTCTCCCTTAACTAATCTACACATTTCAGTGACTTCTTCTGGTCTTTCATCTATAAGTAAAACCATTAAAACACAATCAGGATGATTATAAGCAATACTTTGCGCTATATTCTGTAAAAGCATTGTTTTACCAGCTTTGGGAGGAGCTACAATTAGACCTCTTTGTCCTCTTCCAATAGGAGATGCTAAATCTAATACTCGTGCGGTTAAATCTTCAGTAGAGCCATTACCTCTTTCCATTCGCAAACGAGAATTAGCATGTAAAGGAGTTAAATTTTCAAATAAGATTTTGCTTCTAGCATTTTCAGGTTTATCATAATTTACTTTATTAACTTTCAATAATGCAAAATATCTTTCACCTTCTTTTGGAGGACGAATCTTACCAGAAATGGTATCACCTGTCCGTAAATTAAATCTTCGAATTTGACTAGGAGAAACATAAATATCATCAGGACCTGCTAAATACGAACTGTCAGAAGAACGTAAAAAACCAAATCCATCTTGTAAAATTTCTAAAACACCGTCTCCAAATATATCTTCTCCACTTTTTGCATGTTGTTTTAATATAGAAAAGATAATATCTTGTTTTCTCATACGTGCTAAATTTTCCAATCCTGCATTATCACCAAGAATGATTAATTCAGAAACTGGTATATTTTTTAATGCAGTAAGATTCATAATGATAGGTTCTTAGTAAAATCAGAATCGATTTCGAAATGATATTTGACATATAGAATAAAATAAATAAAATAACTCATATAGAACTAATTTGTTGTTTGCAATATTTTAAAATCAAGAAACATTTAATACTACCATATTGGTAGTATTAAATCTATAAGTTTTAAAAAATTTTAATATTTAAAATAAGAATACGCATTTTATGTTTGTTTTAAATTAGTATCCAAAAAATCTTTTAACTGACTTTTAGACAAAGAACCAATTTTAGTAGCTATTAATTTACCTTTTTGAAATAACAATAATGCAGGAATTCCTCTAATTGAATATTTAGGTGCAATATTAGGATTAGCATCAACATCTATTTTTGCAATAATTAAGTACTGACTATATTCTATAGATATTTCTTCTAAAATAGGAGATAATATTTTACATGGATGGCACCAATTCGCCCAAAAGTCAACTAGTACTATCTTATTAGATTCTAAAACTTTTTCATTAAAGTTTGCATCATTTAAATTAATTATATTTCCTTTCATAATGATCCTTAACAAAAAATAATTAGTTATGCATAAAAGTTATCTATATTCAAAAAATACATATTAAAAAATAACTACATAAATTATATATATATATTCATTCTAACGTTTACGCATATTTTTAATATAAAAAATATTTTTATTGCGGAAGTTTCTAATATTATCTTGAACTTTATTTATTGTCCAAAATACATCATTTTTTGGCAACTCTAACAAAAACCGACTAGGAGAAGTATAAATCATTTCTCCATACTGATAACGGGTTTCAGAATAACTAAGGAATAATTCTTTTTTAGCTCTAGTAATACCAACATACATCAATCGTCTTTCTTCATCGATATTATTATTCACAGAACTTTGATGAGGTAAAATTCCTTCTTCCATTCCTATTATAAATACATAAGAAAACTCTAATCCTTTAGAGGCATGCAATGTCATTAGTTGAACTTGATCACTATTACGATGTTTATCTTCTAGTTCATTATGCAGAATAAATTGAGTTAAAATTTCTGAAAGAAAATCAGATTTATGTGGATTTTTATATTTTTTTATTAACTCAATCATCCAATTCAATAACATATGCATATTTTTTATACTTGTTTCATACAATTTTAAACTTTTCAAAGTTTTAGATAGCCATATATCATATTCTATATTAGAAATAAGATTATTCAACATAACTACAGGTTGAACATAAATATTTTCTGTTAACGTTTTTATTAAAAATAAAAATTTTTGTAATGCATCAAAACTTCGAGGTGTTAAAATAAACTGCAAACCGAAATCGCTACTAGAATAAAACAAGCTTTTTTTTCTTTTTTTACTCCATTCTTTTAATTTATTTAAAGTAACAATACCTAATCCTCTAGGAGGTTTATTTATTATTTTTAAAAAAGCCATATCATCATTTGGATTAAGTATTAATTTTAAATATGCTAATAAATCTTTAATTTCAGGACGAGAAAAAAAGGATGAACTAGTTATAATGTTATATGGAATTTTAAAATTTATTAATATTTTTTCAAATATTTTAGCTTGATAATTATTTCGATATAATATAGCATAATCTTGATATTTATTTGTATTAAGATACTTATGAGCTAATATCTTTTTTAATACTAATTTAGCTTCTTCTTCTTCATTTTTAGCAGATATTACATTTACAATAGGTCCGTATTCTAAATTAGAAAATAATTTTTTTTCAAAAAAATGTGGATTTTTTTTTATTAAATAATTTGCAACTTTTAAAATTCTACCGGAAGAACGATAATTATGTTCTAATTTTATTATACGTAATTTT
Source organism: Buchnera aphidicola (Meitanaphis flavogallis) (assembly GCA_039830035.1). NCBI lineage: Bacteria > Pseudomonadati > Pseudomonadota > Gammaproteobacteria > Enterobacterales > Erwiniaceae > Buchnera > Buchnera aphidicola. Next base: position 607,229 of record CP140038.1, read on the forward strand.
GGATAATCTGTTTTTAATAATGAAAAATTATGTACTCTAGCTCCTCTCCAAGAATAAATAGATTGATCATCATCACCTACTAAAGTAAAATTGGGATAATTAATATTTAATAACTTTATTAGTTCATATTGAATACTATTAGTATCTTGATATTCATCAACTAATAAATATTGAATTTTTTTTTCCCATTTCTTTTGCAAGAATATCTTACTTTTCAATAACAATGTAGGTAAAAAAAGTAAATCATCAAAATCTAATGTATTGCATGATTTAAGGTATAATTCATATAATTCATAATAAGATGCATAATCTTTTTCTAAATCAGATCGCGCATTAATTTTTGCATTATAAGAATCCATTAGTTTATTTTTCCAACTAGAAATCGCAATACGAACTTTTTTTAAAAATATCTTATCTTTTTTTTTCGTAATATTCTTTAATACAGATATTTGATCTTGTTCATCAAAAATAGAAAAATTAGATTGAATATTTAGATAATTACATTCACATTTAATAATATTTAATCCTAACGCATGAAATGTTGAAATAGTGAGTTGTCTTGCAACATGAGAAGATAATTGATTAGTAATTCTATTTCTCATTTCATTTGCAGCTTTGTTGGTAAAAGTAATAGCAAAAATATTTTTTGGATTAAAATTACATTTATCAACTAAGTGAACAATCTTTTTTATAATCACTTGTGTCTTTCCTGATCCTGCTCCAGCTAATATTAAGCAAGGACCTGAAATGTAATGAACAGCTTCATTTTGGTTTATATTTAAATCCATAGAAAATTTATAACACTATATTTAATCTAAAATTACCGTAAAAAATATTATTTTTATTTTAAAATTTTGTATTCATAATATAAAAATGCAAAATATCATGTTTATTTACTAATTGTAATAGGTTTCATATCAGTCATATATTGCCTCAATTTTTTACCAATTAACTCTATAGGATGATTTCTAATATCATTATTTATCTTATTTAAAACTAAATTATTCACTTCTACATCAAAAATTTTTTTTCCAAGATCACCTGGTTTTAATTCATTTATAAATTCTTTTAATAACGGTATTGCTGCATGCGCAAACAGATAACTTCCATATTCAGCAGTATCAGAAATTACTAAATTCATTTCATAAAGACGTTTGCGAGAAATAGTGTTAGCTATTAACGGCAATTCATGTAAAGATTCATAATATGCTGATTCTTTCTTAATTCCTGATTCAATCATAACTTCAAATGACAATTCAATACCAGCCTTTAATACCGCAACCATCAACAACCCATGATCAAAATATTCTTGTTCTGATATATTACTACAATACGTATTACACTTCTCAAAATCAGTATTACGTGTTTCTAATCTCCATTCTTTTAATTTTTTATCATTATTTTCCCAATCGTTCATCATACATTTAGAAAATTCACCTGAAATAATATCATCCATATGCTTTCTAAACAAAGGAGAAAACATTTGTTTTAATCGTGTAGATAAAAAACATGCTCTAATTTTTGCAGTATTAGACAACCTATCTAACATTAATGTAATTCCACCGTGTTTAAGTGATTCAGTAATAACTTCCCATCCTGATTGCACTAATTTTCCTGCATAGTTTAAATTAATATTTTGAGAAACAAGATATTCATAAAAAACTAAAGAACTAGCTTGTAACATCCCACATAAAATAGTCTGCTCACCCATTAAATCTGATTTAACTTCTGCTACAAAAGAAGAATGTAAAATACCTGCACGATGACTACCAATAGAAATAGCCCAAGATTTTGCAATATCCAGTCCACTTTGAAATGGATCATTTTCAGGATGTACAGCAATTAAAGCAGGTACACCGAAACCTCGCATATATTCTTTTCTTACTTCTGTTCCTGGGCATTTCGGAGCAACCATAATTACTGTAATATCGCTTCGTATAAATTGGCCCATCTCGACAATATTAAATCCATGAGAATAACCAAGAACAGAATTTTTTTTCATAAATTTTTGTAACAATACTACTACTTTTTTATGTTGTTTATCAGGAGTTAAATTTATAACTAAATCTGCTGTAGGGATAATATCTTCATACGTACTTACAAAAAACCCATGAGTAGTAGCATTCATCCAAGACTGATTTTTTTCTAAAATAGAAGCATTCCGTAATGCAAAGGAAACGTGTAAACCTGAATCTCGCATATTTAAACCTTGATTCAAGCCTTGTGAACCACATCCAACAATAACAATATTTTTATTTTTTAAAACATTATTTGTCTCAGAAAGAAAACATTTTTCTATCAATTGACATTGTTGTAAATTACTTAATTTTTGACGAAAATTAAGTGAATTAAAATAATTTTTCATAAAAAAATCCATTATTTAATAAAATAAGAAAAAACTACATATTTAAATCACTAAAAATTTTCACTATATTAGACAACGGTAAACTTAAAAAATAAATTTTAAAATTATATTTTTCTAATTGCACCTTGATCTGCACTTTTAGCAAATAATGCATACATTTTCAATGCAGACGATATATAACGTTTTCGAAATTTAGGAGTATAAGATAATTGCTTTCTTTTATATTCCTTTTTTATTCTCAATGATAATTCATCTTGAGTAATATTCAAATGTATAATACGACGAGGTATATCAATATCAATAACATCATTATTTTCAATTAAAGCAATATTTCCTTTACTGGCTGCTTCAGGAGAAATATGTCCTATAGATAAACCAGAAGTACCTCCAGAAAATCGACCATCTGTTATTAAAGCACAACATTCATGCAAACCCATTGCTTTTAAATAAGTAGTAGGATATAACATTTCTTGCATGCCAGGACCTCCTTTTGGACCTTCATAACATATAACGATAACACTACCTTTTTTAATTTTCCCTCCCAAAATTGCTGTTACTGCATCTTCTTGACTTTCAAACACTATTGCATTACCTCTAAACACTAAATTTTGTTTTTTGACTCCAGCAGTCTTAACAACACAACCATTTTTTGCAATATTACCATATAATATAGCTAACCCTCCATCATGACTAAAAGCAAACTGATAAGATCGAATACACCCATGTTGACGATCTTTATCTAATGATTCCCATTTATATGCTTGAGTAAATGGTTGAACTGTTTTTTTTCCAAAAGGACCTGAATGAAACATATCTATAACATTTTTGTCTTTCGTTGTTAAAATGTCATATTTATTTAATGTTTCTTCCAAATTTAACCCAAGTATATTATATGTATTTTTATTTAATAAATGAATACGATTTAATTCTGCAAGTAAACCCATTACTCCACCAGAACGATGAAAATCTTCCATATGATATATGGAACTATTTGGAGCTATTTTACATAAATGAGGAGTTCTTCTAGATAAAACATCAACATCAGACATTTTAAAGTTAATTTTTCCTTCTTGAGCAGCTGCTAACAAATGTAATATAGTATTCGTAGATCCACCCATAGCAATATCTAAAGTCATAGCATTCAAAAAAGCTTCTTTTGAAGCTATATTTCGAGGTAATACGTTCTGATTATTATGTTCGTAATATTCTTTAGTGATTTTAACAATTAATTTTCCTGATTCAACAAACAACTTTTTTCTATCTATATGTGTTGCCAATAATGTACCATTACCAGGTAACGATAAACCTAGTACTTCAGTAAGACAATTCATAGAATTAGCAGTAAATAGACCAGAACAAGAACCACAGGTAGGACAAGCAGAACGCTCAATTTCATTAACTAAATCATCTGGAATATTTGGATTAGCGCTATGTACGATAGCATCTATTAAATCCAATTTTTTAACTTTTCCTTTTATATTGATTTTTCCAGATTCCATGGGTCCACCAGAAATAAATACAGATGGAATATTTAAACGCATAGCTGCCATCAACATACCTGGAGTAATTTTATCACAATTTGAAATACATATCATAGCATCTGCACAATGCGCATTAACCATATATTCCACAGAATCCGCTATTAATTCGCGAGACGGAAGAGAATACAACATTCCAGAATGTCCCATAGCAATTCCATCATCTATAGCAATAGTATTAAATTCTTTAGCTACTCCTCCTTCTGCATGAATTTCATTAGAAACAAGTTTACCTAATGTTCGTAAATGAATATGTCCAGGAACAAATTCAGTAAAAGAATTTACCACTGCAATAATAGGCTTATTAAAATCTAAATCAGTCATGCCTGTAGCTCTCCATAACGATCGTGCTCCAGACATGTTGCGTCCTTGAGTAGTTGTTGAAGAACGATACTTTGGCATAATTGTTTGTTCCTTTAAAAATAGCTTTTTAAAAATTATCTCAAATTTTTGTTATAAATTTATGTATAAAAATATATTTACTAAAAAATATAAAAAATTATGTCTTAACGATAATTTTTAAAAAAGTAGATATAAAATATTTAAAACAGACAGACAATATTTTCATAACTCTAATGCAAAATATCATTAATAAATACATTAAGAAAAATATCGCTTTAAAAAAAATGAAAAAAATAAATACCTTTTAAAAAAATATTATCAAGCAACGTTTAAGTTAAAATTGATTATTATGATTTATAAAAAATTTTTTAAATAACTATTTTTCAGGGGTGAAGGGAATCGAACCCATAACTTTCGGTTTTGGAGACCGATGCTCTACCAATTGAACTACACCCCTAAATTAATACATTAAAATTATTATAATAACTAAAAAACGTTTTTTGAAATATTAGTATACTATTAAATACAATTCAAGTCTAGAATCAACCTATTGATAAATTAGCATTTGCTATTATCAAATTCACTAATTATTTATTGTTTAATATGTTCTTTTTTATTAAAAATATCTAAAGTATTTTTTCACAATTAATAAAATTTAACTGAAATATTAACTATTAAAAAAAACTAACAAATATAACTTAATATTTATAATAGTGGGTAACATGTAATGAAACTTCCAATTTACTTAGACTATGCAGCAACTACACCAATGGAATTACAAGTAATGGAAAAAATGATAAAATTTTTAACATTAAATGATACATTTGGAAATCCAGCATCTCGCTCACATCAATTTGGATGGAAAGCAGAAGAAGCAGTCAACATTGCAAGAAGTCAAATTGCTGAGTTAATTAATGCAGATTTTCGAGAAATAATTTTTACATCAGGTGCTACTGAATCTAACAATTTAGCCATTAAGGGTATTGCTGATTTTTATAAAACAAAAGGAAATCACATCATTACTAGCAAAACAGAACACAAAGCAGTACTAGATCCTTGTAAATATTTAGAAAATAAAGGATTTAATGTAACATATCTTAGTCCACTAAAAAATGGAACAATTGACCTAAAAGAACTACAAGAAAAAATTAACAGAAAAACTATACTTATTTCTATTATGCATGTAAATAATGAAACAGGTGTAATACAAGATATACAAAGCATATCTGATATTTGTTCTAATCATGGAATAATATTTCATGTAGACGCTACCCAAAGTATAGGAAAATTACATATTGATCTTAAAAAATTAAAAATAGATTTAATGTCGTTTTCTGCACATAAAATATATGGTCCTAAGGGTATCGGAGGACTATATGTTCGACGAAAACCGCGTGTACGATTATCTGCACAAATTCATGGAGGAGGGCATGAGAAAGGTATGAGATCAGGAACATTACCTGTACATCAAATTGTAGGTATGGGTATGGCGTATTACCTTGCAAAAAAAAACATCGATAATGATTATAAAAACTTAACAAATCTTCGGAACTATTTATGGGATGGTTTAAAAAACATTGAAGAAGTATATTTAAATAGCAATATTAAAAATGGAGCTCCACACATATTGAATATTAGTTTTAACTATGTAGAGGGTGAATCTTTAATTATGGCATTAAAAAATATAGCAATATCATCAGGTTCTGCATGTACATCTGCAAGTTTAGAGCCGTCATATGTTTTGCGAGCTTTAGGTATAAAAGATGAACTAGCTCATAGTTCTATTCGCTTTTCAATTGGGCGTTTTACCACCAAACAAGAAATAGATTATACTATTCAAACAGTACACAAAGCTATTAATCGCTTGAGAAACTTATCACCACTATGGGAAATGTTTAAGTCTGGAATTAATTTAGATTCTGTAAATTGGACACATGATTAATTTTAATTATGTAAAAATAGGAAAAAAATAAAATGGCGTATAGTAAAAAAGTACTAGATCACTATGAAAATCCACGAAACGTAGGTTCGTTTTCAAATTCAGATCCTAATATAGGAAGTGGTTTAGTAGGAGCTCCAGCATGTGGAGATGTTATGAAATTACAAATAAAAGTAGATGAAAATGAAATTATCAAAGATGCTTGTTTTAAAACTTATGGATGTGGATCTGCAATAGCTTCTAGCTCTTTAATAACAGAATGGATTATAGGAAAATCATTATCAGAGGCTTCACGTATAAAAAATACCAACATTGCACAAGAACTTGATTTACCTCCAGTAAAAATACACTGTTCTATTTTAGCTGAAGATGCAATTAAAGCAGCTATTGCTGACTACCGAGATAAAAAAAACAAATAAACAATTTTAGAAAAATTATCTAAAATAAACCTAAAAAAATAAAACGTGTTGAAAGTTTTAAATTCATTTCAACACGTTTAAAAAATCAATAAAAAATATATTTAAATGGAAAAAATATATGAATTATTTTCAATTATTCAGCATTTCTCAAGAATTTAACATTGACATAAAAAACCTTTTATTAAAATTTTATGAATTACAAGAAAAATATCATCCCGACACACAATATAATAATTCTAAAAATCAACATAAAAACTATTTAGAAAAGTCTATACATATTAATAAAGGTTATCATATTCTTAAAGATCCATTGCAAAGAGCTGAATATTTATTATTTTTAAACTCATATAATTTCAAAAAAGAACAAAAAAATTTATCTCAAAATATTTTTCTTAACGAACAATTAAAATTGTATGAAAAATTAGATACGATAAAAAAAACAAAAACAAAACAAGTAGAGTTACATTATCTTTCTAATATAATTAAGCATAAAAAAGAACATTATTTATTAAACTTAGAATTAATGCTCAATAAAAAACAATGGAAATTGGCAGGAATAACATTGCATAAACTATTATTTTATAAAAAGTTTGAAAATAAGTTACATGAATTAAAATATGAATAAAATAACTACATACTAAATAGGAAAAAACAATTATGATTATAATTAAAAATTATAATAAAAATTCAAAAATACATATAGATAACAGTACTATGTCATTTGGTATCGATTTCGGTACTACATACTCCTTAATAGCAACTACTATATTAGATGATATAATTATTATTACTGACGAAAAAAACCGTGTTCTTTTACCTTCAATTGTAAACTATAGCGGTGTTCAACCTATTGTTGGATGGGAAGCTCAAAAAATGATTATAAGTGATCCTATCAATACAATCACTTCAATAAAACGTTTAATTGGACGCCCATTAAAAGAAATTAAAGCACTATATCCTTATTTACCATATAATTTCAAAAATGATAAAAATAATATAGTTTCATTTATTATAAATAATACTATAATAAAAACTGTTGATGTATCTAGTCAAATCTTCAAAACACTAAAACAACGCATAAATTCTACGTTTAATAAAAAAATTAGTGGAATAGTTATTACTGTACCAGCTCATTTTAATGATAAACAAAGACAAGAAATAAAAACATCAGCACAATTAGCGCATTTAAATGTGTTACGTTTGTTAAATGAACCTACTGCAGCTGCAATTGCTTATGGATTGCATTTAAATAAAAAAGGAACTATTGCAATATATGATCTTGGAGGAGGCACATTTGACATTTCTATACTTAATTTAAATGAAAATATTTTTGAAGTGTTATCTACTTCTGGAAATACTAATTTAGGAGGAGAAGATATTGACTATGCATTGTTAAATTACATTAAAAATAAAATAATATCATTTGATTCACAAGATATATCTCTAAACAAAGAACTACTACATCTCACTCAATCTATTAAAATTCAATTAAGTTCTAAACATTATGTTACTGCCACATTTAAATCACATAATTTTTGTATTACTCGAATGGAATTTAATAATATCATTCAACCTATCGTCTTAAAAACATTAGCTATCTGTAAACATACATTAAAAGCAGCTAATATTCCCGTTGAAAACATCGATCACATTATTTTAGTAGGAGGGTCTACTTATATTCCCACAATAAGACAACACGTAATGAAATATTTTAAAAGAACTCCTTTATTTTCAATTAATCCAGATCAAGTGGTAGCGATAGGAGCTGCTATTCAAGCTAATATGTTAACTCAAAAAAATAAAAAAAATAATGTTATATTATTAGACGTAGTTCCCCTATCATTAGGAATTGAAGTGATGGGAAATATAGTAGAAAAAATTATTTTTAAAAATACTAAAATTCCCATATCGCAAACTAGAGAATTTACTACTTTCAAGGACAAACAAAAATCCATATTAATTCATATTTTACAAGGCGAACAAAACTTAGTAAAAAACTGCGAGTCTTTATCAAAATTTGTATTAACTGGTATTCCAGAAAAACCTGCTGGAAAAATAATTATTATTGTAAAATTTCAAATAGATGTCGATGGACTGTTATCAGTAACAGCTAAAATAAAATCGACAAACATTGAAAAAAATATATTAATAAAATCTACTTATGGATTAAACACATCTCCAATATTTAATATAACAAAAAATAACGATTTAAAATAAACAACATTTTTTTAAAAAATATAACTATATAACTATAATATGCCAAAAATTACATTTTTACCTCACAAAATATTACTACCAAAAGGTGGAGTTTTTCATGCTAAGCAAGGAGAAACCATTTTAGATGTCGCATTAAAAAATAACATCAACATTGAACATGCTTGTAATAAAGCATGTGTATGCACTACATGTCATTGTTTTGTAAAAAAAGGATATTTCTCTTTATCTATTTGTCAAGAAGAAGAAGAAGATATACTTGATAAAGCATGGGGAGTTCAATTAGATAGTCGACTTAGTTGTCAAGCTAAAATTATGAATCAAGATATAGAAATCGAAATTCCTGTATATACTATAAATCAATTTTAATATTATATTAAAAACCATTATACTATTACAATATATATCCATAATATTAATTATAAAACTTGTTGAACAAAATAAAATTACTTTTTATAGTATAATTTAATTTCATTAAAAAAATTAAGATTAATAGTTTCGAAAATATGCTTCGCAAAATTTAATATATTTTATACAAATTTACTTTAAGAAAGAATTGCTATTATTTTTAAAATAGAAATGTATAGGACTACCTATTAACTTTAGTTTTTCTTTAAAATAATTAGAGATATACTTTTTATAAGTACATGATAAATAATTCAGTTTTTTTCCATGAATAATAATAGTTAGTGGATTTTGCTTTCCTACATGCGCATGTTTTAACTTAACTTTATTACCTTTAACAATAGGTGGTTGATGTTTCTCTACAGCTAATTTCATAATTTCAGTTAACGTTGAAGTACTCCACTTTTTCATAGAGCTATGAAAGACTTGGTTTATTAATGTAAAAATTTTATTCACTCCTAATCCATTAATAGCAGAAATAAAATGAATCATTCCAATATTCATAATTTTAAATTTTTGAGATTTGATGAGATTTTTTTTATCATATTTAGATAATTGATCGCATTTATTAAATATTATTACAATTCCGCATCCATAATTAACAATATAATTAAACAATATTATATCTTGATCTGATATAACATTTGTAGCATCCAACACAAATATAACAACATTAGAAAATTTAATAGAACTTAATGATTTTTGAACTGAAAATTTTTCTATAAAGTTTTCAATTTTATTTTTCCTTCTTATTCCTGCTGTATCAACAAAAATATAGTTATATTTTTTATGTATAACATTGCTCCAAATGCTATCTCTAGTAGTTCCAGGCTGATCGTCAGTAACCATTCTATTTGTATTAAGTAATTTATTCACTAAAGTAGATTTTCCTACATTAGGTTTTCCAACAATAGCAATTTTTATAATATTAAAGCCATTACTTAGTTCTATATTTGTTTTTCTTTTTTTTAAAAAATAAGAATCTAAAGCAAGTACTTTATTGTAGTTAAAAGAACTATTCAATAAACGTAAAAAATGATCTTGAATTAAATTTTTAATTCCTATTCCATTAGTAGCTGAAACAGCATGAATATTTGAAAATCCTAATGAATAAAACTCCACTTTTACTACATCAAAGTTTAATCCATCTATTTTATTAACTATAACTAACACATCTTTCTTATATCTTCTGATTTTTTTTGCAATATTTAAATCTTCATTAACTAATCCATCTCTAGCATCAACTATAAAACAAATCAAATTTGCCTCTTCAAGAGCAAACAAAACTTGTTCAAATATTTTTTTATCTATATTTTTTTTTTATTATTCATTCCAGCTGTATCAACAACAGAAATGACATTATTCTGAATTTTTAAATATCCATATTTTCGATCTCGAGTTAATTCTGGAAAGTCAGATACCAGCGCATCTTTAGAACAAGTTAGCCTATTAAACAAAGTAGACTTGCCAACATTAGTTCTTCCAACTAAAACAACTAAAGGAGTCATAATAAATTACCTCTCAAACATTGCATAATAATAAATTTTATTACTTATCCAAAACAGTTTTACTAATACTCATTTTTAATTCTATTTAACTTCATTGTAATTACTTCTTTTAATTCAAAATCACTTTGCAAGTCTAAACTTTTTTTCCATAATAAAAAAGCCATTTTCTTATTATTTAATAAAAAAAACATATCTCCTTTAAGATCATTTTTAAAACTTTCCCAGGAACTATCTGAAATTAAATTAATAACTTTTATAGCTTTTATGTTATGAAATAATTGAAATTCTATCCTAGAAATATTCAATATCATTATATTAGAAATATTAACATCAGACGTATATTTTAAACTTTCTTTCAATATTAATAAAGCACTATTTAAATCATTTTTATATACATACATCTTAGATAATTGTAAGGCAAATAAAGATCCATAAACACTATTTTTGTTCTTTTGAATAAATTTAATAAATTTAACAATTGAACTGGGATCATTAATATTATTTTGTTGAATAATATTCTTATAATTATCCGAATAAATAAAACTTTCAGAATACATCTTTCTGAAGTACAAAACTATCAATATAAGAACTAGAAATAAAAAAGATACACTAATTTTTTGAATATAGTTAAGACCATAATGAATTTCTATATTTTTTCTTTTAAACATATAAAAACATCTTTAATATTAAGAAAAAATTACACTATAAAATTTTTAATTAAAAACATCAATATTTTTTAAAAAATAAATTTTAATTCTCTTCAAAAAAATGACTTACAAATAAGAAATGCAAAATTAATAGTATATATAAATATATTTATATATATGTATACATGTACTTAAATATGTAAAACATATTTAAGTACATGTATACTAATATACCTAAATATATAAATATATACCTAAATATATAAATATATACCTAAATATATAAATATATACCTAAATATATAAATATATACTTAAATATATAAATATATACCTAAATATATAAATATATACTTAAATATATAAATATATACTTAAATATATAAATATATACTTAAATATATAAATATATACTTAAATATATAAATATATACCTAAATATATAAATATATACTTAGGTATATGTAACTTTGCATTAAAAATTTTAATTAGGAAATATTA